>JBGTLQ010000392.1:0-8013 GCA_041744075.1 Terrimicrobiaceae bacterium | reverse complement strand
AAATGTTGTAGCAGGGCTGATGCAGCACAAGAGGCACCCCCAGGGACCTCATCATTGCTGAGGCAGCAGCCGTCCGTTCGGCATCATAGTTGGAAATGGCGGCGTAAAGGGCTTTCCCTTGGGTCACCACAGAAGCCAGTGCTCCCATGGTTTCTTCGAGCGGAGTCGAAAGATCGGGGCGGTGATGATAAAACACATCCACGTAATCGAGTTTCAAGCGCCGCAGGCTGGCATCCAAGCTGGAGAGAAGATATTTGCGCGACCCCCCATCGCCATAGGGACCGGGCGTCATTCGATACCCGGCCTTTGTTGAAATGATTAACTCATCACGATGGGAGCCGAGGTCGTCGGCAAGAATTTTGCCAAAGGTTTCCTCCGCGCTGCCTGGAGGTGGGCCGTAGTTGTTTGCCAGGTCAAAGTGGGTGATGCCCTCATCAAAGGCGGCCCAGACAATCTCTCGGGCCGTGTCTTGGGAATCATCGGTTCCAAAATTGTGCCAGAGACCCAAAGAAATCACCGGCAAGTCCAAGCCACTTCGCCCACTGCGTAGGTAGGGGATTTTGTTGTAACGGTTGGTTGGTGTGGTCATTGGCTCACATTAGCAGACATATTCCATGGCACCAACATTTCGGGAAGCGCCGTGGAGGAATTTGGAACAAATGTCCTGGGCCTGAAAGGAAACACGTTCCGTGTTCCTCGTCTTGATCGGCACAATATTTTCAGAATCATGAACCAGTGTCTGATCATCTCCGGTTTGGAACACCCTTATGTATGGGTTTTGCGGTCGGCATGGTGCTGGGTGTCGGCGCGGTCGTGGGCGTGGGTTTTGCTGCGGGTTTCGACTTAACTTTTGGGGTAGCCTCTGGCGTGGGTTTGGGTGCGGATTTTGGCGTCGGTTTCGTTAAGGGCTTGGAAGCTGCTACCGGACTTGGCGAGGGTTTGGCCTTGGGTTTGGTGAGATTGGGCTTGTTGAGCTGTGGAATTTCCCGGAGGGCCTCAATTTTGACCTTGGCGATGCCACGGTCATAAGTGCCAAGTTTTTTCGCAGCGACCACACTGAGATCAATGATCCGGCCCCTGATGAAAGGTCCTCGATTATTGATTCTTACAATGACTTGTTTGCCAGTTTTGAGATCGGTGACTCTCACACGGGTGTTGAAGGGTAATTTTTTGTGGGCTGCCGTCATATCCCCGGCCCGATATCGCTCCCCATTGGCGGTCAGCCGCCCAATCCAACGCCCACCATACCATGACGCAATTCCCTGCTCGGTGAACCACGGGGTTGGCGAGTAAATGGTGGTTTCATGGGGGCCTGCCGTCGTGGCAGGTTCCTCGGGTTTGGAGACACACCCGGGAACCGCGAGGATCATGACAAGTCCTAGGAAAAAGACAAGAGACCGGAAGAGCATGGAAATCACAAGGGGGATCAGGTTTTGTTGAGGGGCAATGAGGCAATCGCCTCTTCGAGGAGGTCGGGAAGCGGACGGGATTTGCCCCAATTCAATGTCTGACAGCTAGTCTGGTTGCGGAACCAGGTCAATTGCCTTTTGGCATACTGGCGGGTCACCCGGGTCATCTCCTCAATGGTCTCAGAGAGTGAAAGTTCTCCACGCGAGTGACGCTGGATTTCCTGAAACCCAATCGCACGTGAGGCCGTGGGTCCCACATTTTCCAGGACCATCACTTCTTTGACGACGTCATTCTGGAACATGGATTCCACATTCGCAGCGATTCTTGATTTAAGGTCCTCCGGCTCACGGGTCAGCAGGAATCCTTGGCATGCTCTGGCGGCGGTCTCGGCATTCTTGCGTGACGCCGCCAGCGGTTTGCCTGTTTGCAACACAATCTCCAGGGCACGGGACACGCGTCGCGGGTTTTTTAGGTCCACCATGGCTGGCGCTTGAGGGTCGGCGAGGGATAGTTGCTTGATCAATTCTTCGAGAGGTTGATTGGCAAGGGACGCACGAAGTTGGGGATCAGGCGGCGGAGCCTCATCCAAGCCGCCGAAGATGGCGCGAAGGTAAAGCCCGGACCCGCCAACAAGGAGGACCCTTTGCCCTCTCCCTCTGATTTCCAGAATTTTCTCCCAAGCCAGCCGCGCATACCGTGCGGCGTCGAAGGACTCAGAGGGTGGCACAATGCCATACAAATGATGAGGGACTTTCTTCCTCAGATGGAGGGAGGGCTGGGCTGTGAGCGTTGCCATGCCTTGATAGACCTGGAACGCGTCAGCGCAGAGAATTTCTCCGCCTGTTAGGATTGCCAACTCGCAGGCAAACTCGCTCTTGCCGGCCCCGGTGGGGCCGGCAACAACGAGCAAATCTTTCCTGCCGAATGCCTGGACAGTGCGATCGTGGTGATCGTCCGACTGCTCGCAGGGCGTTGCGTTATTGTTCAGGCTGAGAGGATCGCTCGGAGCGACGCTCATCTGCTGGTTTGGCCCCGCTCACGAGCAACTTGCGGCCCATGTATTCTTTGTCATGAAGAACCTCAACGGCCCTCAACGCTTCTTCCATGGTTTGCATCTGCACAAACGCAAAACCCTTGGAGCGTTGGGTGTGACGGTTCGAGACGACTTCAACGCTGGCAACGGATCCGACGCCGCTGAAGAGTTCATTGAGGTCAGTTTCCGTCGCATCGAAGGACAGGTTCCCAACATAAAGGCGGGGGCTTGTCACTTCCACCGACTCCGGTTTGCGCTCAGGGCGCGGAGGCCGGGGTGTGGATGGCTCCTTGGCACGCGCAGGGCCTTCTTTGGACCTTGCAGGTTTGGGTGAGGAACCATAGGGGCTGGAGGTGTGGTTTGATTCGTCTGGCTTTCCTGAAAAGAAGGACGTGACTTTTTGCCAGAAGCTTTGCTTCTGAGGTTGGGCGGCAGCGGGGGTATGGGTGCGCTCTTCGCGCCGGGGACCCGGACGGCGGCCCTTGCGGCGAGGTCCACGGGAACGGGATGGTGTGTAGTCTTGTGACATGAATGATGTGGGTTGTGGCGATACGAGAGGGGAGTCTTCTCTGCGAGTGACTCATTGGTTCGTCTCATGATCGTCGTGATTTTCCCCGGTTTGCCGAACAGCCTCCGGAGGATCGCAATCACCGACCCAAAACTTCCAGAAAACCGCCCACAGGTGAGGTGCTTTCAATAACTGTCGGCAGCTCAGTGTGCTGCGATTTATGGAACGGCGCACTAGGGTTAAGATCTATTAATCAATGATTCCTCAACCGAATGCAACTTCAATTTCACCCGGCTCAATAAACCGGAGCCCTCACCGTGCCCTCTTCGAGGTTTTTGTCCCTTCGGTGGATGATGCCTGATGCAATATCGGCGACCATTTCCTCCAGGAGCAAGCGGAGGTGGCTCCCCGCACGGTAATCCGACGGGGCGATATGCCTGACCCGATCAGCGTGGGTGCTGAGTTGATAACATTTTCTGAAGGACTCTCGCGTGGGATCCTCGGCATTGTAAACGGCGATGGCCTGCCCGCCATACCGTCGCATCACCGCAAAACACGGCACATCCGTTGGCCCGTCACCCACATAGATCATGTTCGAAAATGGCACGGGCCGAAGATCAGGTGGAACATGATCGTTCACGTCCACCGAGAGATCGAGCATGCCTTTGTTGATTCGGAACAGGAATTGGGTCTTTTGGGTGTGACCGATCACCCGTTTGGGAAATGTGATGCGACCAGCCGCATCCTCGGCGAATTCACACCCAAAAATCGCACGCACGAAGGGAGCCAGTCGGCTGCCGTCAATGATGGCCTTCAGGCCGGATGAGACAATGAAGTGCTCCACATGAATGCCGTGAGCCTCCTGCTCCGGGGTGAGAAGCCCGTCTTGGAATTCTTCAAACATGCCGGGAAGCCCCTCATAAAAATTAAGTTTTGCGCCAAGGGCTTTGAGGTCCGCATTGGTGGGGCGATCCATCTCCAGCGAATCAAGCATGACTTTCAGATAGGCGAGTTCACTGTCATATCCCCCTGTTTTTACCAACTCCGAACATCGTCTCCAGAAAGCATCGGGGTTGATTCCAAAGGTGGGGAAGATCGCTTCTTCCTGCATGTAGGAAGGCGAAAGCGTTTGGTCGTAATCGTAAACGATGGCGATGGTGTTTTGTGGAACCACGTCATAAGAACACCGCAAGTGCTGTCATCTGACGATCTTAAAATGTGAATCCTAACGCGAATTGCCAAGCTCCCGTGGGGTCTTCCACTGACGAAGCTGGTCCAACTCCCAACATCTGAGGATCGCCCCCCAGAGTAACAAGCGCGATATGGCAAGCACCCGTCGGATTCGGCCAGCTGCCGCCCTCATCCCTTAGCGAAACCGAAAGCGGTAGGTTGCTCCGATGTTATAGAAGCCCAAATCATCTTGCTCGGTCATCACCGAGAGCCCTCTCCAGATTTGAAGCCGGGCACGGAGGCCGGCAGAATCGCCCGGCAGTTGAGGAGGCTCTGCAGAAACTTGCAGGCGATTTAGCATGGAGTCCACCCCTTGAACGTCAAACTGCCGCAGCAATGATCGTAATGAAAGCATCCCGCCCTGTCCGACGGCTGCTTCGCCAAAACCGGCCCCCGCATGAAACCCGGGAGTAATGCCTGTGGTCAAAAGCAGGATGATTGCTTCTTGAGATAGCGGTGGGTCAGAGCGCAAAGTGATGTGGCCTTCCGAAAGCGGACCAGTGGCATGCAAGCGAATATCATAATCGAGAGCCTCGGCAAAACCCCTCACATCCAAGATCGGCATCCACGGATTGGTCTCCACAAAGTCAATACGTCCCTCCCGAATATCCATGGTTGTGAATGGGAGGAAAGCCCGCGCTCCATAAAGCAAAACATGCCCCACAGGCCAGGGATTGCCAAGAGTCCCCTTCACCACCAAATCCGGCTGAATTTCTCCATCAGCAATATTTCCAATAATCCGAAAAGGTGTGGCATTCTGGATTGTCACTTGCACGGTCCATGCATTAAAAGGCGGGGGCACCATTCCTGAAAATGTCGGAGCCGTAAACGGTGGGGAGGACTCGGTTGGGGAAGGTGCAATCAGCGGAGTGATCTCCAACCGCCGGAAGAGACGCCCATCCACAATACCCACACGTCCTTCCAACCGACCACCGTCATTGGAACCTTTTGCCGTGAGGCTGATATCACTCCGCAGACTGAAATCCGCGCTCCGATGCAACAAGACTTTGGCACCCTCCAACTTCAGGTCATAAACAGGATTTTGAAAATTCGCCAAGGAGATTCCCCCGCTGATCTGAAAAGGCCCGGCCCCGACCTCCCCGGTGAAATTTTGAATCTGCAATGCCTGATTCACGAATCCAATGGCGGCTTCAATTTTGTCAATCGACGGGACCTCCTCCGCAATTTCGATACGACCATTCGTAAGCCCAAGGGACCCCTGAAAATTCGGTGAAGACACCGTGCCATCGATCTCGATTTGGGTTGATAGGCTCCCGCTCACACTTTCGAAGTTCTTCAAAAAAGGACGAAGCAGCGTGAGATCGGTTTGGGGGATATCGATTTTCCCAACAAGCCTTCCGTCAGGATCCATCAGCCGGGGAAGCCCATCTGGACCGGTTGTCAATCCAAGCGGGGCGGTCATAGTTACCGCGATGGGAGGCAGATCCTTGGGCAGCAAGTTCCCTGCCACGTGCGCGACTCCATCAGCCGCATCAACAGTCAGATTGAGTTCGGAAACTGGAGCCATGCCCTTCGCAGGACGCAGTCCCCTCCCCTTCACATCTGCGCTGATGACTAACGCATCCGGCTTTCCTGAAGCCAAGATCTCCCCCTGCAAGTCCCCAAGAATCGGGCTCTTCTGACCAACCGATAAAAACAATTCTGCAATATCGAGATCCCCGACGGTCTGCATCCGGGCATGGAGAGATGTCGCGGGAAGGATCGCCTCAGCAAACTTTTTGCCAGACATCATCTCAAAAGGGTTCAAGGGCAGAAAAAGCTCTCCAGAAGCCAGTAGTTTTTTGCCCTGACGAATCTCCACCTCATCCAATCGGATGCCTGAGTCGGCAAAGGTTGCCTGCATCACCACGGAGGTTTTGTTTTTCTCCACCTCAAATTCCCCGAAATAGATATTCCGCGGAGAATAGGTGCCTGAGAACTTCCCGGTCATTCCCTCGGGTGTCCAGTCGGAAATGAGCTGGTCCAATTCGACTTGGAAAGCACCCGAGTGGGCATTCCTGGATCCGTCACCAGTCCACCGAAATTGCATCCCACCACTCGAAACAGGGAAAGGATTTTCTGGAAGCCATGCGTATTCACCCAGATCTTTCACCCGACCCTGAAATTGGCCATTGTAAGTGTTTGGAAACCTTAACGCAATGGCCCCCTCCCCCGTCACGTAATCGCCCGAACTCCACAGTTCAAGCCGCTGGACTCTCGCTTCTCCACCCGCAAAAAGCACATCCAATTTGCCAGATTCCACAGACCGCCCACGCACGGCCATCTTCGATGCCTCCAGCGCGAGAAACCCATCCACCATTTTCGCACGTCCATTCAAAACCGCACTCACCGTCATCCGCCCACTGAGTTCATCAAAGGGAGGCCCAAGCAGTCCGCCCAGCGCAGCCATGTCAAAGATGGAAGCGGAGACATTGAGGAGAAAGGGAGAAGAGGCCACATCTTTCCAGTCCCCGGAGAGGGCAAGCTCGCCATTCGCAGAAACGGAGTTTTCTTCCTGACGCAGTTGCAGTTCCCCAAGGGAAAGTCGGCGATTAATGAGGCTCATGCTGGCCTCAAGGGTTTTCCAACCCCGCTCCCCCCACCGAAAATCTTCAGCCACCAAGCGCAGGGAGGCTTCCGCATCCAGAGGACGATCAGGATTGCCACGAAAGGTGAACCGGCCCTCAGTCAGCAACCCACCGGCCTTTCTCTCAAATCCAAAAAATTCGGACACTTCCTTAAAATCAAAACCCGAAGCCCAAACAGCGGCATCCACACCAGGTTCCCCACGCCACTCCCCAAAAAATGCCCCGCCACGCAAAGACCCCCCAAACAATGCCGCATGCACATCCACGCCAATGCCTCCCGGCCTGGAGAGCTGGGCAGAAAGATTGTCAATGGTCATCCCTTTTCGAATCGTCAAATCAGCAAGAAACGCTTCGCCATTTTTCCATGCCGTGGTGGCCTGCTGCGCCGCAAAAACCTGACGAATATCTCCAAGCCGCAGTTCCATCCCCGCAGCTGAGAATTGTCCAAGCGCCGCCTCATCAAAATCGGCATTCACATCGCTGATCCCAAAACTTCCACCATCCCAAATCACATCATAACCGAGATGGCCCATGACCAGCCGCTGAGGTAATGCCCAAAGCAAGTAATCCGCTTCTTTTTTACTCGCAGCGTCTGTCAGTCGCCGCATCGGTTCCCCTGGAGGAAGGGCCTCCCTCCGCTGGTCCATCACGATCCAGCCATCCTTCACCGTGACCTCGCGCAAAATCCGCCCCGACTTTCCAAACATCGCCGTTGGCCAATTCAGCACGATCTCAACACGTTCCAGCTTGGCGGCCGTGCGGGAAATTGCCGGATCTTTCGCCTTCACACGCACGTTCTGGAAAACCAAAGGCGAATCGAGCCGGGATTTGATCTCACCAACTTCCACCACAAAACCCACAGCCTCCCCACCAGCCTCCAAGGCCAACCGAAGCGCCTTCTCCAGCACCAGACCGTGAAATACATAAGTCAAAGCCAGCACAACCACCAAGACCGCAAGAACGAGGTATTTCCCTCTCTTGCGTTTGACTGACTTGGGCTTGGATTCTTTCACGACCCTGATCATTACCCGCAGACCCCACTCCTTCGCAAGCTACGTGTCAGCATTGATGGCAATCTGAGCGTGATTAAAACTGGGGAAAGTTGATAGTCGGTTTGTTATAAGCCAACGATGCTTTTGTGACCCAAAAAGTGGGCGGGCAAGGGACTGCCACGCCCTACCTCTGAAAAATCGACGTGTCCCCCATAGCTTTTAGCGAAGGAGGAGCTGGCGCGAGTGCGAAGC
>JBGTLQ010000391.1:0-13119 GCA_041744075.1 Terrimicrobiaceae bacterium | reverse complement strand
CCACCAGTCTGTAGTGAAGACCTTTTGATCATGATCCTGATTTTATCAGCCTTCGCGACCTGCCGTTGCCTTCAGTTGAGAAAGACGGGTTAGCCGCCAATGGCGGAATTTTAAAGGAATTATTTTAACCACTTATTGCTTGTGGTGGAGTAGGCGGGCCTTGTGCCAGGGAGGGACTGCAGATTTGACGACTGCTTGAACAACTGCCACGATGGTCTCATGCCATTGAAGGATCTGAGATCCCTGCTTCAGGAGCCCTGCGTGCATCATGCAGTGAGACGATTGCAGGTTTTCGGTTCTGTGTCGCGTGGTCAGGAAACGCTTGGTAGCGATATTGCTGCAAGGGAGAGAAATTCAGTCTTTCGTCAGAGGCTTGGAGATCGAGAGTTATAGCAAGGACACAAAGACCCGCCTTGCTGTCGAGAGATCCTTTGAAAGAAATCTAAAATGCATACTCAACTCGCGACTCGTAACTCGCCACCCGTTACGAGATCTCTGACGTCCTATCTCCCCCGCAAAGCGCCTCCCGCAATCCAAATCCACGTGCCTCTATCCGCCGTTGTATGGAATGACTTTTAGACCGGCGGCGAGAGCAAGCTTTGCCTGCTTTTTATCAAACGTGACAAATGTTTCTGCATCAAGAAGCAGAGCGGCGGCGACTTGTAGCAAATCCAATGACCGGCAGAACAACTGCCCGGTAAACTTCTTGGAAAGCTGTCTGGCCTTCTCAAAGTGAACAATCTGATTGATGCTTCGTCGCTCAAGGAAACCGGCTGTCTCATCATCGTTGATGCGCCTGATGATGGTGTCATGGGCGGAAACATCCAAAGCTTTTTCCGCCAAGCCACGGCGCAAGGCGTTTAACAACTCCAGTTCCCCCAACAAGGTGTAGGGCATGGGATGAATGAACTTTTGAGCGATCCGTGAAGCGGATTTATTAAGCTTGTCGCTCTCAACGAAAAGAGAAGCCAAAAACGAGGAATCGCAAAAAGTCATTCTCTCGCTCGAATGAGCATCCCTGAGATGTTGGTTGATTTGGCGCGTTTCCCTCCGTCATGCGCATACCGCTCTGCAAAATTCAAACACACGGGCTCATTATCAGAAGGCTTTGCGGGGACAAGTTTGGCAACGATCCTGCCCGACTTGGTAATCGCGACAATTCCCGTCTCCGCAAGCCATCCTTCCACAACGGGAAACTTGGTACGGATATCACGGACAGTGGCAATTTTCATTATGTGTGAATCATTTCATGAGTCACGCGATTATACAACCCGAATTTTATCTGGCCAGCCCACCTCCCCCTTCGTTCGTTTCGAGCGTCGGAGCGACACGTCCCATCTCCCATCTTCGATCTCCTAACTTCGCAAGGCTGCCCCTCATTTAAAATTCAAAATTTCCATCCATCTTCCCCCTTCGGCCCCCCCCTCCAAAATCCACGTGTCCACCATAGCCTTGGCGGCGGCGGAAAATTTAAAATCCCTACCTTGGCCGAAGAGCGTTTTGTGCGGATGAAGCATTATTGTGGGCTGCCGTTTCATTCGGTGAAGGGCTTGTTATTGGGGAGGCAATGTCGACCACAAAGCGCAAACATGGGGAATTGACTTGTGAGAGCGCCGAAGCAGAGTCTGTTCATGGATTCGTTGGAACGAATTGAGTGTGATCCCAGCCGCATGAATGGACAGCCATGCCTTCGCGGGTCCAGGCTAACGGTGCGGAGGGTTGTCGAAATTGCCGCCATTTATCCTGACCGCTCTGAGAGATTGGTAGAGTTTCCAGAAATCGATGACGAGGATGTGCGCTAGGCTCTTCGGTATGCAGCTCTGTTGCTTCCTGACGCTGTCATCATTGCAGCGGGGTTGGATAATCAAACCGATCAATGATCTGATGAGCACGAATTCATATAGGAAAGCACCGAATCAGCAAACTTCCGAAAGTCGATAAGCCTTGTGTGAATGATCTCAAACACCCTTTCCCAGTCCACATTCTCGTAAGCATGAACGGAATATCACGGCGCATGGGCGGGAGCAATGAAGCGTTGCAAGCGCGTGTGCAAAATACGGTTCAGCAGGGGCTCAAAGTCCTCTTGCCAAGCTAGGAGTTTCTCGGAAATCGCTCCCAGGAGGCCCTCCTCCTTGTTAAAAACGACAATGCCTGTGTGAAGAATGTGTCGAAGGAGGGTGCCGTTTGTGATTGAGAGGTCAATCAAATCCACACTTCTTCCCATGGCCTCGGCAATCTTGTCGGCAAGTCGAAGCCTCGGTGGTTCAAACCAATGTTGTTGGTCATAACGGGGCGGATGGGTTTGGAAGGCTGTCGAGGCAGGCGGAGTTTGATGGCGACGTTGATGTCGGCACCTGCTTCGTGCTGGTTGATGACTTTGTGGGCCAAGGAGGCACGCTGGCAAACCTAAGGGGCTTCTTGCTTCACAGCGGAGGGCTTGTGATCGGCGGGCAGTCTTGCCCTCGCCGCCTGGTTGTTTCATCTTTTTGCCCGGCAATTGCCCGGATGCATGACAACATGCCTGCAGATCAGTGGTTAAAAAAACCATCCTTTAAATTCTGTTCCGCAGCCGAAAGCATTCGTCTTTCATGTTTGCCTCTATCTTCGGCAAAGCGTAAAACTCCTCCCATGATTTCTAGTGATGCACCCGCAGAAAACATAAAAAATGATTCTGCTCCTGGCCTTCTCGATGAAGTTGTCCAACGCTTGGCAGCAGGTCTTAACCCGCTGCGAATCTATCTTTTTGGATCGCGTGCACGACAAAACTCCGAAGCAGATAGCGACTATGACCTTTTGACAGTGGTGCCCCTCTCTGACGAGCCGGCCTATCGCCGTTCCCAACAGGCCCGACACCTCCTTCGCGGATTAAATGCCTCTTTTGATATCATTGTGCTGACTTCGGAAGAGTGGAACAGGCAGCTTCGATCAGGGGTTTCCTTGGCAAACGCAGTGGTCAAGGAGGGGAAACTCATTCATGAATCCAGAGCGTAAGGAAATCGTTCGGCGGTGGTATCGAAAAGCGGCAAACGATCTGGCATACGCAGAGCTTGGCCTGAAATCTGGAGAAACCTTTCATGCTGGTGCGGTTTACCATTGTCAGCAAGCTGCTGAGAAATCCATAAAAGCCCTCCTTTGCCTTTCGGGAGTTACCCCACCAAAAAATCATGATCTTGTCCGACTTGTCGAACTTCTACTGCCATCACTGGATTTCAGTCAGTTTATGCAGGCAGCCGAGTTTTTAACTCCCATGGCCACGGAATTTCGGTATCCAGGAGAGCTAGAACAACCCACGAAATCCGATGCCGAAAAATCGCTTAAATTCGCAGGCCAGATCTTTTCCGAAGCCGAGACGTTGATACGAGAAAAAATAGGAATCTCATAACTGGGCGCCCATCTCCCATCTTCGATCTTCGCTTCGCTAGCGCCTCCCCGAATCCAACATTGACAGTCTGACAATTGTGCTGCATTTTGTGCGTCATGATTTCCATCACAATCCATGAGGCTCAGCACAACCTATCCAGAGTCCTTAAGGATGTGGAAGCCGGGCATTCTGTGGAAATTCGGAGACGCAAGGCTCCTGTCGCCCGGCTTGTTCCTGCCAATGAAACCCACGGGGAAGCCCCTCCAGTCGACTGGTCAGATCACGGCAAATCGATGGCAGATCTTTGGGGTAAAAATACAATTCGATCCGTGGATTCCGTCATGAGTGATGTTCGGGGGGACAGGTGAGTGGTCCATATTTCGACACGGGGGTGGCAATAAAGCTGGTCGTCTCGGAGCCTCTGAGCGCCTGGGTTTTGGATTTTGTGCAGAAACGAAACGTGGCCGTACCGTTCACCCGATTGGTGGAGCTGGAGATGGAGAATGCTCTGCTGGCCCTGCGTTTCAGGCAGGATATCACACAGAATCAGCTTTCAGGATCTCGAAATCTTGTTGTCAACCTTGTGAGGCAGGGTCGATTTAAAAGGGTGGATTTATCTCTGGATAAAATTGCCGCGGAATCCCTTTCGTTGGCACCAATTGTCACGGCCAAAACTGGCTGCCGCACTTTGGACCTCATGCACGTGGCCGCTGCAAAACTTCTCATGGCAGATGAATTTATTTCAACAGACAGGCGTCAGATTGCGGCAGCCAGAATGTGTGGCCTTAAAGTCGTGCCTGTCGGGAAGCTTTCTACAAAATAGGGGATCTCCCAGTCTCCACCCGTCACCCGCGACTTGATGAAATTCTGAATTCTGAATGATCCGCCTGCGCCAGGCCCTCCGGCGAGACACGTGGATTATGAATTAAAAAACATCCAAAACCAGAGTCCACCCATAACCCGCTACCCGCCACCATCTTCATCGCCTGCGGTAAATGAGCTCTTGAATGTCATTATAACAGCTGTAGAACTGATTTCATGAGCGTTTACCTTCGATTAACCGAGGAATTTAATCGCGGAAAACTCAGGACGGTTATTGCCTCTGGGCAAGCCGTGGTCCTTCACCGGCTGGCGATCACAAGCAAAGATGGAGACTGGATTCTCCGGGAAGATGAAGAGTCCCTAAACCATGTGCTGAAAATTCTTCAATCGCATGGTGCTCATTATCGCTTCGGTGCGCCGCTCGATTTGCGTTGGTTGCGCCACGGATGGAGCTCGCATTTTGAGTTTTCGCAGGGTGGTTTGCGCGTTCGCACCGATTTTTTCACCCGACCTCCCCGGCTGTCTCACGAGACAATACAAAAACTCTGGACGAGCCAGGAAGGCCAAACGCACCCTTATATCGGCTTGGTTGAGCTCGCCGAAATGAAGAAAACCAATCGGGAAAAGGATTTTGCAATCATTGGAGAATTGGCAAGAAAGATGCCAGATGTCAGCATGCAACTCTTCTACTCGCGAAGTGCCAGAGATTTACTGGAGCTGATGAAAACACACCCCTTGGAATGGCAAGAGGCCGTAAAAAAACGACCATTACTTGCAAGCGCCACCCACGGTCGTGAAGCATTGGAGACGGCTCTGGATGCAGAAAGACGGAAACTTATGCGCCTCAACGAAGCCCGATTGGAAAGCTATGAATTGGCGGCCAAAAAATGGGCCTCGCGATGGCCCTCGTTTGCAAACTCAATCCCCGATTTGCCATTGCTTGAGATCCATGATCTTCTCGTCTCCGAGGCCGAGAGGCTGCTTCCATTCAATCCCCATGAAATCACATCTCCGTGAAGAATTTCTCAGCGAAGAAGATTTGGATTTGGCAAATCTAACCGACGCGCAATTGCTGGCTTGGTGGGATGAGTGGCTGAAAAACGCACAAGCCACAAACGTTGCGGACCAGTACGAATATTCTCATGGTGTTTTTATGACAGAGCCGCATGACAATCTAAAGTAGGTTTCGCGTCCCGCGCGAGACAAGGGAATGGGCAAGCCGCCAATCCTCCTTTGCCAAGCCTTTCGCTCTCGCTTGGCCTACGACGAGACGAGACGGCGCGACAAGTGGTGGAGTTTTAAAGGAATTAGTTTAACCACTTATTAACACTTATCTGGATCGGCCAATGCCCGATCCGCCAGTTTGACTCCTGCCTTTCCCAGGCACTACGCCCTTCGGGCTGCCTACGGCAGGCGACCCGGCCAGTCCCCACTGGCACGTGTTCCTACATTTGAAAGCCCGGTCCTCGCTCGCAAAGCTCCCTGCGTTGCATGTGGTACAAACCCCCAAACCAAACCCCGCCCCTTGGGCGGCAAAACTATTGCTCTATAATTCTAGCCTTGGCTGATCAATCCCCGTCTGGAGTTTCTTGCACTTTGCAGGCCCGGCTGGGAGTGGGAATCTTTTTATTACAGTCCCCTGCACGGGCTACGTAGCGGCCAACAAGGCGGTGGGGATCATTGCCGCACTCCGCTGCTATTTTCCTTCGAACAAAGCGGATTTTATCAATTTCTTCAGTAGCTGCAGTCATAGGTTTTCTTGGACGAGTTCCAATGGTGTTACAAGTTCCGGCGTGGGCAGGTGAAGTAGCCCATTGATTCTTCGAATATGTCCAAATTTGTTGGCATTGGCGAGGTGTTTACAGTTCCAGGTGAGAAGGTAATCGCACTTGTGAAAAGAAGCTAGTGCGAGATGGAGGGCATCACCGGACTCGTCTCTGGGCATGAGACGATGCTCATGATACACCGCAACAATCTCTGCGATGGCATAGGTGATCTCAAGAAATGGCAGATTCTGGATGAGGCCAATTTTCTCATCCCTCATTGGGTGATTCCCGGTTTCAAGCTCGTCCAAGACTGCATCACTCGTGCAAAGATGGTAATGCCGTCGTTCGTCATTCCACCATGATCGGGTCCATTCACGCAATGCCACCATATCGGGTTCGACTCGAACCGAATGGTAGAACGAAGGAATTGTTGTCTCGATGTAAACTGTGGGCTTCATCGTGTCATTTTTTGTTCGCTTGTGATGATTTTTTTCCCATCAAATTTGCAGCTGCACTCATCGGTTTGTGAGCCGACCTCTGAAGTTTGATCTCCGACGTCTGACCTTCGATCTCCGACCTCCGCCATCTGACCTCCGACATCCGCCGGCTGCCCTGTGATCTCCCATCTTCGCTGCCCCGCCGCCTGGTTATCTCAGCCTCGCCTCAGCACTCAAGATTCTACTTCGTCGTCCGCTTGTGCCGGAGTAGGCGGGACTTTGTTCATTGCAGCCTCAAATTTTTGCCTGTTTCCACTTGCTGCACGTTGAGAAAAATTCTGGTATTGGCTACTCCAGGCGTCAACTGCTTGGGAAATGGCCAGAGCAGCAAGTTTTTCCACGGTGGTGCCCTCGATCCCTGCCAAGTCTTGCATGGATTTCAGAACCGGCTCCGGTAGTTCAGCTGTGATGGTGCTCATGAAGCCAAATGTAGCAGAAATTCCTTTGGTGTCATCAATGCGAACCTGTGTGACCATCCGGCTTTTGAACGAATTGCCGCAACAATCACATTACTGTCAATGACGACCCTGATCATTAATCCTCAAATCTCCGATCACCCTCAAAAAGCGGCGCAATCATCTAAAATTCATCATTCCTTGATAATTGAAAACGCTGAATCCGGGACCTCAACGGTGATTTCCATGAGAAAATTATGGTCATTCACCATGGAATTGCAAGTCCCCTTCGCCCACTCGCGACTTGATGAAATTCTGAATTTTGAATGGTGGATTTTGAATTAAAAACCATCCAAAAAACCCAGAGTCCACCCATAACCCGTCACGAGATCTCCGATCTTCGATCTCCGCCGCAAAGCGGCTTCCAATTCAAAATTCCTCCCATAGACTCCCCCAAATCATTGTTTTGGGCATTCATCATGAAAACTCGATTTTCTCTTGATGTGCGCACTCAAAATGAGACCTTCAAAACATGAACAGGGAGATCCAACTGGCCGTTGTGGAGGGTCCGATCCGGGACACACGGTATCCTGTGCATCAGATTGCCGACAAACTTCTCCCTTATCTGCGGGTCCTCATTGAAAAATTTCAGCCAGAACAGGTGATTCTTTTCGGTTCTTATGCTTATGGAAGTCCGACAGAGGACAGCGACATCGACTTGCTTGTTGTAAAAAGCGTCAAGACAAGTGCGAGGGCGGAGGCGACTGCGATTCGCAAAGCCTTTCAACCCCTTAGGCGCAGAGGTGCCAATTTGCCCTTAGACATTCTTGTTCGGGATCCGGAAGATTTGAAGAAAAGACTCAAAGAAGGAGCATCCTTTCACTCGGAAATTTTTTCCCAAGGGGTGCGGCTGGCGTGAGAACTGACGAGAACAACCCCAGTGACTGGCTGCGCTCGGCACGGGTTCGACTTGGTTCCGCAGATCGGCTGTATCCATTGGAGGGAGTGTCAGAATCCGTTATCGAATTGCTCCAAGAATCGACGGAGCGCTTCCTAAAGGCTTATCTGATCACGAAAGGATGGAAGTTGCGCAAAATTCATGATCTTGGAGCCTTGATGGCCGAAGCGGTCACATTCGATGTTCGTTTTGAGGAATTTTTGGATTTTGCCGATGAACTCACGGATCATTTCTGGGCCATGCACTATCCGGGCGGGGAAACCGACGAGGCTGCGCCAGATTTCGAAAATCTCCGGATCAAGTTGCACTCCATTGTTGAGATCATTGAGGCAGATTTGTCATAAAAGGATTGAGGATTTCCTCAACGCGCTCGCTACCCGCTACCCGCTATACACTTCCTCTGAGGGCGGAGACTTGAAACTTGAAACTTGAATGAAGAGATTTGAGAACTTAAAAATGAGTTGGGAAAATTGAAATGAATGCGGAGGAGCGGAAGCGAGAATTAAGGAGACGGACAAAGGAGTTTGCTGGATCTATCGTGCGGTTTTTCATCAGTCTGGACAAGCGACGCGAAGAGATGCGGATTCTTGGAAAACAGTTGATTCGTTCCGGCACCTCGGTAGCTGCAAACTTGGCCTGTGAAATATGACCTATGTTTATGTTCTCTATTCAACAAAGGATGGCCTCCTCTACACCGGCTGCACGAGCGATCTCAGGAAATGCTTTGAAATGCACAATAATGGGCAGGTGGCTGCAACGAGAGAACGGAAACCACTCACGCTCATATACTACAAGGCTTGCACGAGCAAATACGATGCCTTTCGGCGAGAGAAATACCTCAAAACCACCTACGGCAAGCGGTATATCAAAAACCGTTGCAAAACTTATTTCACGGGCTGAGAGGGAAGCATCTCGCGCGCGCAGCAATGCAGAGTTTATTGCAAAGATCGAGCTCTGTTCATTCGCCGCAAAGCGGCTCCCCCATTCAAAATTCAAAATTCCTCCAATAGAGTGCTGCATTGATTCGCTCGCGACGGGGAGCTGGTTGCCGATGTGGCGGAGGAGCGGTTTGTGAAGCTGAAGCATTATTGTGGCCTGCCATTTCAATCCGTTCTGTATTGTTTGGAGGCTGCAGGAATTGAGGCCAGGGACATCGACATTGTTGCGATTGCGTCGTTAAAATGATATTTTTGCAAAATGAACCACGATGCACGAATTACGCGGGATCCGGAAGTCATGGGTGGAAAGCCCTGCCTTCGGGGCATGAGAATCACGGTGGGAACTATTACCGGCTTGGTGGCTTCCGGGCATTCCTGGGAAAACATTCTAGGCTTATACCCTTACCTTGAAGAGGCGGATATCAGATCGGCGTTGACCTATGCCGCTTGGCTGGCGGAGGCCTATGATGCCGAGTTGGTTTCGGCGTGAAAATTCTTTTGGACGTCTGCCTCTCACCTGGCTGGGTTTCCTTTTTTCAAGAGCATTCGCCAATTTGAATCGGAGCTGCATCAATGGTGCGCTGATAACTCTTCTGCCTGAGCGCACAAAGGTTCGTATCCTGCCGATTTAACCGGTCACCCCATTCAAAATTTCCGCCCACGGCATTCCCCCCTATCTCCAATTCTGACCTCAAGTCTCAACTTTCAGGTTTCGCAATTTCTTTTCCGCATGCTCGTATCCATCATCACCCCAACGTATAAATTTATTCGCAATGTTATTGCTCAAGGAAATAAACTGGTTATACACGGCTCATGGATCCGATTCAGAACCCTTTTTCGCCTGGGGCGGGAACACCTCCGCCCGCGCTGGTTGGACGTGAAGCGTTGCTCGAAAAAGCACGCATCGCACTGGGGAGGATTCAGGCGGGACGCTCGGAGAAGAGTCTTCTTTTGGTGGGTTTGAGGGGGGTTGGAAAGACGGTCCTCCTTCGAACAATTGCTGAGCAGGCAGAGAGGAGCGGGTATCAGACGCTTTTCATAGAGACGCCGGAGGACCAAAGTCTTCCCGAGCTTCTGCTTCCCCCGCTGCGTGAGGTTTTGCTGCGCTTGGATCGCATGGCCGGATTGAACAAACAAGTCAAACGGGCCTTGCGCATTTTTCGAAGCTTTATTGGAACGGTTAAAATCGGCAACGAACATCTGACGCTTGAGATCGATCCGGAACTTGGCACGGGGGACAGCGGGGATCTTCAGTCCGACCTCTCTGCCCTTTTTCTGGCGGTCGCAGAGGCCGCCGAGGCCCGCAACTCTGCAGTCGCCTTGATTCTTGACGAGATTCAATACCTCTCGGAGAAAGAGTTCCGCGCCCTGATCACTGCGATCCACGCCGTATCGCAAAAGCAGTTGCCCCTATTACTTTTCGGTGCCGGTCTGCCCCAACTGGTCGGACTCGCCGGAAAGGCAAAATCCTATGCTGAGCGCCTCTTCCTTTTCCCCAATGTCGGACCGCTGCCGACGGACGAAGCCAAAGAAGCCTTACAAATCCCCGTGCAGAGCCAGGGGGTTGAGTTTGAGACGAAGGCTTTGGAGGAAATCGCCTCGCTCACGCAGGGATATCCGTATTTCCTTCAGGAATGGGGGTATGAGCTCTGGAACCAGACCGCCAAATCTCCGATCACTCAATCTGACGTCAAGAAGGCAACGCCTGGAATCCTCAAGAAACTCGACGAGAACTTTTTTCGCGTGCGCTTTGATCGGCTGACGCCATCGGAAAAACGCTATTTGCGCGCGATGGCTGAACTCGGGCCAGGACCGCATCGCTCGGGCGACGTTGCGGCTTTCCTCGCAATCAAAGTCCAAGCCTGTGCTCCGGTCCGAAACTCCCTCATCAACAAAGGAATGGTTTTCAGCCCCGCCCATGGAGACACAGCTTTTACAGTGCCCCTCTTCGACGAATTCCTGAAGCGTGCGCTGCCCGTGCCGGAAACATCAGGGGGCGGACAGCAGAAAAGCTGAGATGCTGAAAGAGGAGGCAATGGTGAGTGGGCGATTAATATTAGCTGATGGCAGAAATTAATAGCCGCTTGCAAAGCAGGGCAAAGCGGTCTCCCCATCCAAAATTCACGTGTCTCGCCGGAGGGCCTGGCGCAGGCGGATCATTCATCATTCAAAATTCAAAATTCCTCCAATAGAGTGCAGCGATGATCATCTTGGGCATCCATTGGTCTTGCCTCTTGAGTGAGTCGTGGGATTATGTGGATCAATGCCCTGGGGATTGGGTATTCATATGCACAATTACCGAATCAGCAAACTTCCGAAAGTCATTAAGCCTTGAGTGGATGATTTCAAACACCCTTTCCCAGTCAACATTCTCGTAAGCATGAACGGAATGTCACGATGCATGGGCAGGAGCAATGAATCGGTGTAAGCGAGCTTTCAAAATACGGTTCAATAGCGGTTCGAAGTCCTCCTGCCAGGCAAGGAATTTTTGGGAAATGTTTCCCAAGAGGCCGTCCTCTTTATTAAAAACGACAATACCTGTGTGAAGAATATGTCGCAGGAGAGTCCCGTTTGTGGTCGAGAGGTCAATCAAATCCACGCTTCTTCCCGTGGCCTCTGCAATCTTGTCGGCGATGCATTGACGCTCGCGATGATGCATGGTGTGGCAAGGATAGACGGCAATATCAATGTCGCTGTGGGGCCGCAGATCGCCACGCACCGCCGAGCCGAAGACAATGGCAAGCAGCAGATCAGGGTCGTCTGCAAGGAATTTAACGCTTTTTGCCACATCATGTTTCGGAAGATCCATTGCGGGGAGCTTATCAGGACTGGAGGAATTGTCAAAAGAGGGACAAGGAACTCGGTTATTTTCCGCCACGGGCGGCTTGACCATATTAGTTGACGCCCGCCGTTCCCGGACGTTGCGCCCTACGGGTCAGCCTTCGGCTAATCGACCGAGCGGCTGCCCTCGCCGCCTCGTTGTTTCATCTTTTTTCCGGCAATTACCCGGGAGCAAGCCTCTACCAGAGAAAATCAGTGGTACGATTCCTTCCTTCTACCCCAACTTCCAACTGCGATCTCCGATCTTCAACAAAGCGGTTCCCCCTTTAAAATTCAAAATTTCGCATTTAAAATTTCAGCCCACGGCATTCCCCCCCATTTATAATTCATCATTCAAAATTTAAAATTCCTCCTCCCCATTTCCTCCAATAGAGTGCAGGGATGATCATTCTGGGAATCCATCGAAAGGCATGAAAACAACCCTCAGCTCCTTGGAAGTCCTTTAATCAATGAAAGTCATGCATATCATGAAAGAACTTCGCCCCTCCGGGGCGGAGGTTATGTTGAAATTGGCTGCTCCGCTCTGGATCGAGGGGGGCTGTGACCTCCATGTCGTGGCTACGGCACCGAAAACTGGTGAGTTTGCCCCTCACTTGGAAAAGGTTGGTTATACCGTTCATCATGTCCCCCTGGGCCGTGGAAAAGATCTCCCACGTTCACTTATCACCTACTTCAAATTCTTAAAATCCCTTGAGGCAGATATTGTCCATGTTCATGGCGAAGGATTGAGCCTCTTCACCTGCGTCCTTGCAAGCCTGACAGGAGCACGCTGCTTTCGAACCATCCACAACAATTTCTTGTTTGATGGGAGAGTCCGGTTGCAGAAAAGAATTGAGCGGCTGCTTGCCCGCACTTTTGGATGCCGGATGATCGCTATCAGCGATTCGGTAAAAGAGAATGAGATGCAGCGTTTTGGAAATCCCACAACACTGCTCAGAAACTGGTTTGATTCCGAAAATTTTTCAACCCCCTCGCCAGCCGAGCGCGCCGAGGCCCGGAAAAAACTACAGATCGCTGATGGTGATTTTTTAATCGTCAGCGTTGGCAATGGCTCGGAGATAAAAAATTATACTTCTATCATCGAGGCGGTGAGCAGAATCGGGAATCATCGAATAAAATATTTGCAGGTTGGAAATGAATATCCGCCCGACCGCACGACCAGAGACCGTTTGCGTCTTCAAAGCCAGGTTGATTTCTGTGGCCCGCGCCTTGATGTTAAGACCTACCTTCACGCAGCAGATCTTTATGCCATGCCATCCCATTTTGAAGGACTCCCACTTGCCGCAGTTGAGGCGCTGGCCTCAGGATGTGTTTGCCTTTTCTCAAAGAGCCCTGGTTTGATGGACTTCGAGGCGCTGGGCTTGAATATCATTTGGACCGAAACGCATGCTGAAAGCATACATGAAGGTATCCTCGCGACAATGGCGCTGACAAGTAACCAGACAGGAGGTATCCAAAACAGTCAAATTGTGAAGGAATTATTTTCCGTCGACAAGTTGGCAGAGGGTTATCTGGCATTTTGGGGTTTTGTCATCCGTTAA
>JBGTLQ010000390.1:0-15441 GCA_041744075.1 Terrimicrobiaceae bacterium | reverse complement strand
GCCACCTGAAAATCTCGCGTATGGAGATTCACGCGGTGCTGAACCCCGTCAAGGGTGTAACGGAGCCAGTAGGCCATTTTCTGTTTGTATATCCCTTTGGCCGCAGGGTCCACGTTGGCAATTTTAGGCATGATTATTTGGGTTTTGAAATGCAGTCAGTCCCCGCACTCCGGAAAGTATGCTAAAAAAGGTATGCTAAAAAGCAAGTTTTTCCTGAGATATAAATCTGGTATCAAACTTTCCATCCATGGATAAAACACCTGTATCTAAAAGGCTCTGCGAGCAAAAGCCCCCACATTCGGGACGAGGAGGCCGCGGGTTCGAATCCCGCCGGCCCGACCAATTCCTTCAGACGGCGGGGTTCGAACGCCGTTCGACCGCCAGCGCGATAGCGCCACCAAAAAGACGAAGTCAAAATGCGGAGCCTGAGTCCGCGAAGGCCATCCCGCCGGCCCGACCAACCTCTTGTGTAGGGGAACATGGAGCATGTTTCTTATGAGGAAACCCCAAGGCCTCCGAGCCGAGAGAGGCGTCATACCACGAAAGACTTGAAAAACACGAAATCCGGATTCTGAGCGTGCCTACCTTAGCGCTCCCGAAGAATTTATGATCACTGACGAATGTTGATGAGGGCAGTCGCATATTCCGACAAAGAACAACAAATTTGTTTTACAACATAGTTGTTGTTCATTATTGTGCTCGAAATGACTCCGGCAGATCCTCTCACCTCCCCTCCAGATTTCTATGTAGGCTCGGTCATTCCCGCCGATGACCTTCGGTTTCGCGATGAATTCATTGCCGATTTGTGGGCATCCATCCAAACGCATCATATTTTATTGAAGGCGCCGCGACGCTGCGGAAAAACCAGCGTGATGGAGCACTTGAGAGCCCTGCCCAAGCACGGCTATATCGTCATTTACGAAAATGTGCAGGATCTCTCACACCCTGCGGACCTTCTGCTTTCTATTTTGGATGAGTTCCGCGACATCTACCCTGATCTATTTCATTCCCTTGTCCATGGTTGGAAAACGGTGACCTCTTGGCTTCCCAAGGTTGATGAAGTGGGTTTTGGCGGGGTAAAAACCAAGTTCCGTGAGAACGTGAAGGATTACCGCAAGGACTGGCGTGAGCACGGAGAGGCGCTTCTTCACCAACTACGCGCTTTGGGAATCCCCGTTCTTATCATTGTGGACGAGCTTCCAGACATGCTTCTCAACCTGCGCAAGGAGGATCCTGATTTGCTCCGCGATTTCCTCTCCTGGTTTCGTGACAAACGCTGCGATCCCCTGCCAAAGAACGACAAGGTTCGTTGGCTGCTGGGAGGGTCGATCAATATCTCCTCAACACTCGATGGCATGGCATTGCTTGACCGCATCAATGACCTCGAAGACATCGCCCTACCTGATCTCAAACCGAAGGAGATCGAAAGATTTGTTGCCGAAATGTTGGAAGCCCGTGGGGTAGTCTTTGAAAAGCAAGTCCCAGCTCGGCTGCGCGAACTTCTGGGCCGCCCGATTCCACTTTTTCTCCAGATGCTCACCCAAGACCTCTATCGTTCTTGGCGGTCTCATAAGCGCAAGCTCAAGGCGGAAGATGTGGATGCCGAGTTTGCCTGCTTCATCACGAGCACAGCAGCGCAAGACAAGCTCCAGCATTACTACACCCGGCTGGCCAAATACTATGAAGAGCCCGCACTGATCCAAGCGCACGAGGTGCTGAATCATCTTTGTCAAACAGATGAGTCTGGAGCTAGTGACTCGACTTTAATGCAACTTGTGGATTCCACATATGCCCCCGGCAAACTGCCACCGGCTCATGAGCGAAAGCGTTTGTTCCTTCAGCTCATGCGCACTTTGGAAAATGATTTCTACATCGCGGAAGTCGCCCCGAAACGCCACGGCTTTGCCAGCGGCATTATGAAAGCTTGGTGGGGAAAATATTATGCCTGAGACAATGCCACCCACCTCGCAGGTCGGATTTTACCGCGCTGGGCTCATGTCGCCGGAACACCGCCGATTTGTCACCGTCGGACGTGATCACCTGCTCGAGGACTTGATGGAGTCCTTGAGAAAAAATGCAGGACGGCCAACAAAACATCATTCCCTCTTCATCGGACTGCGGGGCATGGGAAAGACTCATTTGCTTTCCTTGATTGAAGACCAGATCGCCGCCGATCCCCAGCTCTCGGAGCATTACCTTGTGGTGCGTTTTCCAGAGGAAAGCCTGCGCACCTTGTCATTTGCGGACTTCCTCCTCGGTTTGGTCGAGATCCTGGCAAGTATCCGCCCGGGGGAGTCTGAGTGGGCTTCACTTTTGAAGGAACTGCGAGGAGAAGAAAACGACACCCGAATTGTTGACATGGTGGTGCCTGCCATCCGAAAGGCGAATCAGCGAGACAAACGCACCTTGGTGCTTATGCTGGAAAACATGGGGGAGGTTTTCACCCGTCAAATTCGCGACAAACGCGAGATAGCGGCCCTGCGAAAGTTCCTCATGGAATCAAAGAACGGCTGCCTGCTCATTGGCACTGCCACCATGAACTTCGACGGCCTCACCAGCGTGGACGAACCATTTTATGACTTCTTTGATGTCCAGCACCTCGATCATCTCACCGAGGCGCAAAGCACATCGCTGGTACGGCGCAGCTTGGAGTGGGCAAAACGCGATGACCTCCTCGCGCAGTGGGACGAGCTCTATCCGAAGCTGATGGCAGTCTATCGAATGACCGGTGGTAACCCTCGCCTCACGGTCATTCTCTCGGACCTCATCTCCAAAGACTCGGTTGTTGAAGTGCGCGATCAATTCCTCCGACTGCTGGACCAAATCACTCCCTTTTATCAGGATCGGCTCAATAACCTCGGGGCCCAAGAGCGCGCTTTATTAGAGACCATGGCAACCATGCGGGACACCGAAAAAACACCAGGCACCATCGCCGAGCGCATGCGAAAAAAAGTCTCCCATGCCTCCGTGCTCCTGAAGCGCCTCAGCGAATTGCGCCTCGTCACGTCCAGCCCGCACCCCGAGGATAAACGAGTTCGCCTCTATACCATTAGCGAGGGCTTCTTCGATCTGTGGCTTTACATGAACAATTCCCGCGGAGCCCGCGATCGCCTCCCCTTTCTGCTCGACTTTTTTGCGACCTTTTATCCCAGCCTCATTGAGCGCGAACGCAAACGCGCGGAGTTGATGGACAAAGCCGGTGAATCTGACACTCGCGCCAATGCCCTCGCTGCGCTCGACACGCTCAGTGAAATCGGTGCCGCGTCTGAGAAAGCCCGCTCAAAGGTTTTTCTGGCCTCAGCCTATTTGAGTGCAGGGCACGATCAGGATGGACGCGCTGTTCTCCAAGAAGCGGCAGCACAACCCCTGGATCGCATCGGCAAATGGATCGTCAGCAACGCCGCAGCCGAGCCCTACCCGGACTACCTCACCGAAATCCAAGAACTCATCACCCTCTGGGACGAGCACCGAAGCGGCAACCTCGAAGCCTTCGTGAAAACGATGCGCGAAATGGGCGACGCCTTCACCCCATTCGCCTACTCAAAAGCCAAACTCGCCTTTCTTGAGGCACATCTGGAGGAGGTGCCGCCAGGGGAAGATCGTGTACGGCTGCGACTTAAGGTTGCGAGGATCCACCACGAGCTTGCCCACTGGAAGCTGGCTGAAATGCAGGGACGTTTGGCACTGCAGGAAGCTGAAACTACAGCACCCGCACTCGTCACTTGGGCGATGAATGATCTTGGCAACTTACTCATAGTCATAAATCAGATTCCTGAGGCGGAGTTGCTCCTTCGCCGCGCCATTACAATCGACGAATCATCTTTTGGTTCTGATCATCCAATTGTTGCTATCCGTGCCAACAACCTTGCGCAACTACTTCATGCTAGTAATCGATTCACTGATGCTGAGCCGCTCATGCGCCGTGCCTTGGCCATTGATGAGGCTAACTCAGGTCATAATCACACAGACATAGCCAGAGATCTCAACAACCTTGCGCAGCTGTTGCATTCCACCAGCCGACTCACGGAGGCGGAGCCAATGATGCGGCGCGCTTTGACCATCGACGAGACCGCTTTCGGATCGAACCATCCGTATGTGGCAATCCGCCTTAACAACCTCGCGCAACTGCTAAAAGACACGAACCGACTCGCGGAAGCTGAGCCCCTGATGCACCGCGCTCTTGCTATCGACGAAGCCTCGTATGGTCTGGATCACCCGAACATCGCTGTCCGCCTCAACAATCTCGCAATGCTCCTACAGGACACCAATCGACTCGTAGAGGCCGAGCCAATGATGCGTCGAGCTCTAGCAATCGACGAAGCCTCATATGGCCCGGATCACCCAAGTGTTGCTAGAGATCTCAACAACCTCGCGCATCTGCTCGAAGCCAGCAAACGCCAAGCGGAAGCGGAGCCGCTTGCTCGTCGTGCACAAGCCATCCAGGCCAAGCTCACTCTTCCCTAACCTCAAACACCCCGAAGAACTGATTCCGAAAAACGGGTTTCAAAAAATCTGGAGCCGGGCGATGTTGGAGGCGGGTGGCCATTTCGAGGAGGGGGGCCTCGGTGCCGAGGACGCTGACTGAGTTTTGGATCAGACGGGATGGGTCGTCTGAGACCACGAGTTTTACTTGGCGTTCTGACAGGATTGACAGGGCTTCGTTATCGGTGGCGGCGAGGTAAAACCGGGCGGAGGCTACTGTGCCGGGAAGGCTTTGGTGGGAACTGCCTGCAACAAAGGGGCGTCCTGTCCAGTAGGCGAGGGCCGGGCTGATCCACCAAGGGGCAAGGACGGCGCCGTTGCCAGGGGTGTCGCGGATGGCAGTGGCTGTTTCGCGGAGCAGGATATTTTCGGTTCTCCCTTCGGCTTGAGCCAGCTGGGCTTCTCCCTCGGGAAAAAGCTGATGGTCCCAAGCCTTGGCTACGGGCCAGAGGGAAATGAGAAAGAGCGTCCAAGCAAGCCATGGGCGGCGAAGGAGAGTCAGGCTGGTCGGCAAAAGCAGGGCCCCAACCAACGCGGCGAAATATCCCCACCGTCCGGCCGAGAAGCTCAGAGCAAAAAGAACAGTGAGCAGGCAGGCTGAGGCCAAAAGCACTCGATCCTTTTTCGACCATGCCCCCCAAAGCAATATCAATGGGAGGGCCGCGCCCAACCACCCCAGCCAAAGGAAGAGGGTTGTGAGTTTGGCGGGTTGTAGCTCGCCAATCTGCGAGGCCCACCGCCCGAAAAATTCCCGGACCTCACCCTCGGGCAAAGAAAACCTCCAGCCTTCCAAAACCAGGGTTAATAAGACAATGATAAAGAAGACCAATGCCGCCACGCCTGCTTTGGCGAAAGCCTTCCTCCCAAGAACCATAACCCGAAACCCCAAACAAACCCCCAGCAAAATGAGAGGCTCAAAAAGGGAAACCCAACACGCCAAGGCCCAGAGTATTGCCGACGCCACTCCACAAGCCCGCCCTCCCCAAATTTTGGTTTCTGCGATGAGAGCTCCTGCGATTAGGAGAACCAGCAGACTCTGATGGTCAGGCCGCCCGACCGAAAAGGCATGGGCCAGGATCGGAGACAAAGCGGCAAGAAACAGGGCCGCTGCTCCGAACGGTTGCGTCCATGCCCAAGCCCCTATTGCCAACAAAAACATCAGCCCGAGAAATGGAGAGATCATTGCCCCCGAAACATCCCTCACATTTTCGACGCCAGCTGATCGCAACATCCAGGATCCTACAACAATCAGCCCATCCATGGGAGCTGTCGTGTGGGGAATGATACCATCCGGCGCATTCTCAAAGGCATGAAATCTCAATAAAGGTCCCTCGCCCTCCAGAATCATCTGCACGCGGGTCATTCGGGAATAACAATCAGGATCCAAAAAATAAACATTCCCCCCAAGAAACACATCCCCCCACCGCGAAAACTGACAGGCAACCCCCAGCACAATCAGGACCACAAAAACTGCGGCCTTGGCGGCCTGTTTAAGAGTCAGTGCCCAATTAATTTTCACTCCGCCAAATCGTGACCGCGATTTCACTCATCGACGAGCCTCAATTTTGGGGCATCATTCCTCCAGGTGTGATGAAAAGTGGGGGAGGCAAGGAAGGATTGCCGGCTGGAAGCCAGTGTTCCCAGGAGGAGCGACATCACTCATTTTTAATCACACCCAATCCGCCTTCTGGACGAAGGATGCTTTCCTGCCTCTCCCCGCAGCGGAGGTAAACGGAATTTAATGCCTGTGTTTTCGGCGGAAGAGCAGACCGGCCAATGAGAGACCGAGAAGTCCCACCGTGCTTGGCTCAGGAATCAAGGAGAGGCCTTTGATTTGGTGGTTCCATCCGCTTGTGCTTGTGCCCGCAGCGAATGTGTAAGTCCCTCTGAGCGTGAAGTCTCCTTCGATACCCGTCCAAAGCACCACAGAGCGATTGCCAGCGGCTGGAGTCACACTGGAAAGATTTGTCACCCGTGGAGTTCCGCCGATACGATCCGTGAGAACCAAATTCGAGGTGGTAAGGGTGCTTGTGGCATTGTTGCTGGTACGGATTTCGATGGCGTTGATCTGATCGTAATAGGCCTCAGCCGTCGGGGAAACCCAGGTGCGACTGCTCAAGATCGTGTTATTGGGACCCGGCTGCGTGAGCGAATACGTGACCACATCATTGCTGAGAGAAAATGTGAAATCTAACGTGAAGGATGCGCCAGTGAAGTTGCTCCCCTGTGGCAAAGGAAAGGAGCCCGAAGAAGTGAAATTTGATCTCCCATTGCCTGCGTTTGTGAGCGCATTGATTACTCCCGGGCTCTGCAATCCTACGTTAGAAACCCCGGGAACGCCAACTCCAGGGCCAGGGAGGTGATTGCCGTTCGCCCCATTCCGTGCGATTTGAGCCACTGCCCGTTCCACCTGCGGAAGCACGGTGCTATTAAAAACTGCTGGATCATTTGCTGATGTTCTGATTCTTGGTAAATTATAATTCGTTCTCAGCCAGCCGGGCGCATTTGGGTTAACACCGTCGTTATACTCCCAGTTTTCAAAAGCAAGGTCAACGATCTGACCCCCCGTCTGCCGATAGACCTCAGTAACCACGGCTTCTAATCGGGTCATGGACCCCAGAAGGATTGATCCTGAAATCACCATGAATGCTGAGACGTTTCTCATTTTATTGCTCCAATGATTTTTTTGCGGATACCCCATATTGCTCACTGGAGATTTTGAGAGTGGCTGGGTTTGTTGGCTGTTGAGACAATTAGCATATAAGGTCTTTTACGCATTTAAAATTCTACCAGTTGCATATGCTTGAGATTTTGGTGTTGGTCAACCAAAATTTCAACCTGTTGCGCCATTTTCTGAATTATTGGGGTTTCAGCGCGTGATAACGATATTTTGCAAGGCCCGAACAGCGGTGCGGCAAGATGGGCTTGGATTACTGGCGGGTGAACCAGTGCGTAGCATGATCCGCAGTGCGAATCATCCTATTGGTTCAGACAGGGGAAGAAACCCGTCGTGACCTGTGTCACCAAAAAATGCAGGCCACCGCAACGATAGTTACGATGGCCTGCTGTTCCCCCCAGAACGCAGTTACTATGACCCAGGTTTTAATAGAGGCAAGAAGTTTTTTACAAAAAATGAAAATATTTTTTTGGTGCCAGAAAATTCAGAAGCCTTGACCGCGATCACGTGCCTGTTGTTTTTGGGGACGAGTTGGAAGTGAGTGGGGGGATCGTGACCTCCGGGCACGATGGCAATGGTTCCCGCGAAGCGGCACATGGAAAAAGGCGGCTACGCCGCGAATGGATTTCCCATCGTGCCAGGGACGGCCCGATCCACCTTCGGAACGTTGCCCACAAGGAGCGACATAGGAAGGCATCCCTCGAATTCTGCGTTTCGGTTAAATCCAGACGAGATCGGGAATTTTTGTGAGCAATCCATGACGAACCGCCAATTCTCCGAATAACGCGAGCGCGGCTTTTTCTGATTCACCAAGGCCGAAGCGAATATTTTTCGTCAGATATTCGTGAGAGTCTGCGGGAGCCGCGGTTGCTTTTGCGATTTCTGCAAGCTGGGAAAGACCTTGTTGGCATGAGAGGCGGAGGAGGTCTGCGAGATGGGTTTGGGGCGGGGGACGGAGGCACCAGGCGGCAAAAACAAAGGGCAGGCCGGTGTTTTGAAACCAGCACTCGCCAAGATCAAAATATTGCCATGACGGAAAAGACATTTGGAATTCAAGCGCTCGATCCCCAATGAGGAGACGGGCGGCCATTTCTGGAATTGGTTCGTCGGTCAGCACAACTTGAGGGCCACTGGGGAAAAATTCTGCGAGGAGAATTTTTAGGAGAGAATTCGAGGTCACCGAGGCGGGATCTGGGTAAATATCGCGAACGTCGTGGAAGGGGCCGGGAGTGGCAACAACCACACTTTTCACGGGGCCGAGGCAGGAGATGGAAATACCGTCAACAACGACGGGATGGGAAAACTGAAAAATCTCAAAAACCGGCAGAAGTGCGGCATCCAACCCTCCTTCGGAAAACCGTTTGGAGAGGGTCGAGGGAACTTCAAGAACAAGCTCTTCGGGCGGCAGGCCATGAATCAGCGGTTTGGCATTGAGATAGGAGACGCTGCCGATCATGTCTGATAGCGAGTGATTCTGCAGTGGAGGCAATAGGCTCCTTCTGATGGAGAGTCTTCAACTTCACGGTCGGGACGACCGTGCCCCCTGGGTATTGATAATTGCTGAGATTTGAATGCTGATCGGGCTGTGCGTCGGCCAGCCTGAACCTCAACAATCAAAAAACAACAATCCGCAATCATCAATCCAAGGTCTTTTAATAAACAATCTGCTTGCGCACTACGCCAGCGGTCCCAGGGTTGAGATCCTCACGCGGCGATCCGTGTCACGGAGCTGGGGATTCGCTGATAGTAGCTATCGCGCTGCATGGGCTCTCGCCCCGCTTCGCGGATAGCCTTCTCCAAGGCTTCGACGGTTTGTTGCTGGGGGGTGATGGCTCCGGCCATGTGGAAGATTTTTTCTTCGATGATGGTCCCGTGGAGGTCATCCACGCCGTAGTTGAGGGCCACTTGGGCCAAGGGAAGGCCGAGGCTGATCCAATACGCAGTGATGTGAGGGATATTATCCAAATAAATGCGGGCGATGGCGAGGTTGCGAAGTTCTTCAAAAGCCGTGGCGTGCGGGATGCCTTTCAGGACCGGCCTTGCGCCATCGGGCTCGAACGCGAAGGGAATAAAGCCCGTGAACCCACCTGTTTCGTCTTGGAGCTCTCGCAGTCTGCGAAGGTGATCCACGCGATGATGAGTGGTTTCAATGTGGCCGTATAACATGGTGCAGGTGCTTCGTTCGCCCATTTGATGCCATGTGCGGTGGACTTCAGCCCACTCGTCTGCCGTTTCCTTGCCCTTGCAAATTTTGTCACGGATTTCTTGATCAAAAATTTCCGCCCCACCGCCTGTGATGGCACCCAAGCCATTGTCACGAAGGAGGGCCAGCGTGTCGGTGAGAGGCATCTTGAAAATCCGATCGGCCAGGTGGCGGATTTCGACGGCGGTGAAGGCTTTGATGACGAGTTGTGAATCCAAAGCCCGCAGCGATCTCAACAAATCCAGATACCATTCAGGCCCCAAGGTGGGGTGCAGGCCTCCCACCATGTGAATTTCGGTGATGCCAACTTTGAGGGCATCGCGCACGGTGGCCACAATTTCATCGACCGCCATTTCAAACGCATGCGGTTCGCGCTTCTTTGCCCCAAAGGCGCAGAACTGACATGAAAGCAGACAAACGTTCGAGTAGTTGACGTAGCGGTTGTGAATGTAGGTCGCGACATTGCCATTGATGCGCTTGCGCAAGATATTGGCGATGGCCCCAAGTCCATTGAGGTCACGCGATCCATAAAGAACATGAGCGTCCTCGTCAGTGACGCGGATGCCGTCAACAACTTTGTCAAATATCGGTCTCAGCTCGGGAGCGAGGAGTTTTCTGTCAATTGGCATGTCGTGTGAAGAATGCAGGATTTTTGGGTTCCCTCCAATAGGAATATTATGATGAAGTTACGCGATTCGCACAGCCAATGATGCAGATTTCTGAGTTGCATCACGAGGCAATGCCGGGCAATCTCGCCGCATGAGCACCGCCCTGATACTTCTCCTTGTGATTGTTGGAGCAATTGTCGTGATTGGTTTGGCAGTTGTTGGGATCTACAATGGCCTTGTTGCCCTGCGCAATCGCTTCAAAAACGCCTACGCGCAGATTGATGTGCAACTTAAGAGGAGATATGACCTCATTCCCAACCTTGTGGAGACGGCCAAAGGTTACCTCAAGCACGAGCGCGAAACTCTGGAGGGCGTGATCTCGGCGCGAAATGCGGCCCAGTCAGCTGGTTCAAAAGCGGCCGCGAATCCGGGCGATCCAGCCACGATGCAGGCTTTGGCAGGTGCGGAATCCGGGCTGAGCGGGGCTCTTGGCCGCTTGTTTGCGCTTTCCGAGGCCTATCCCGACCTCAAGGCCAACCAAAACATGATGCAGCTCACCGAGGAACTCACCTCGACTGAGAACAAAATCTCCTTTGCTCGTCAGGCCTACAATGATTCGGTGATGGCCTATAACACCAAACGCGAAAGCTTCCCTTCCAACCTTGTGGCAGGCGCTTTCAACTTTGGCCCTGCGGAACTCTTCCAAATCGAAGATCCAACGGAGAAGATCGCCCCCAAAGTCTCGTTTTCATGATTCCTCTCCAGCCCTCACGGGCGGAGTTTGCCAGACTCGCGGCCCCGGGAATCAACGTCATTCCCGTTTGGACCGAGATTGTGGCGGATGGGGAAACCCCCGTCTCCGCTTATGCCAAGCTTGGTGGCGAGCCGCCTTCGATCCTGCTCGAATCTGCGGAGCAAAATGACCAGATCGGAAGGTTTTCTTTTCTTGGATTCGGGCCTCGTGCGCTGATTTCTGCTCGCGGACATCAGGTCGAAATCACAGCGGATGGCAACACCCGCACGTTTGAAACACCTTCCGATCCATTTGCGGAGTTGGAGACGCTTATGAAATCCTACCGCGTCGCCGGGGGAGAAGACCTGCCCGGTTTCCATGGAGGAGCCGTAGGGTATTTGTCTTATGATGCCGTGCGGTGGTTTGAACCCACGATCCCCAATCATAAAAGCGACGAACTCGGCGTGCCGGACATGTTTTTTATGGTGGCCGGGAATGTCCTCATCTTTGACCACAAAAAGCGGCGCATCAAAATTGTTGTAAATGCTTTTCTTGGAGAAGAAGGCGCGGATGTTGCGTATGACCGTGCTGCCAAGGAAATCCAACGGATCTTGGCAATCCTCGCAGAGCCGGTTGCGCTGCCTCCCCTGTTCACTGGCGCTCAGCCTCGGATGCCCGAGACGCGGTCCAATACCACTCAGGAAGAATACCATGAGATGGTCAACCGGGCTCAAGAATACATTCGAGCGGGCGACATTTTTCAGATGGTCCCCGCCCAAAGGTTTGAGACGGATTTTGACCGCGATGCGCTTGAGCTTTACAGGGCGCTTCGGTTTATCAATCCTTCGCCCTACATGTTTTGCGTGCGGTGTCCTGATGGGCAATCCCTCGTGGGAAGTTCGCCCGAGGTGCACGTGCGGGTCACAAATCGGTTGGTCGAGATTCGTCCCATTGCCGGAACGCGCCGCCGCGGAGAGACCCAAAACGAAGATGTCGCCAACGCAGAGGACTTGCTCGCCGATCCGAAAGAGCGGGCCGAGCATCTCATGTTGGTTGACTTGGCACGCAATGATGTGGGACGGATTGCGGAATTTGGGAGCGTGCGTGTGAGTGATTTTATGACGATTGAGCGCTACAGCCATGTGATGCACATCGTCTCCCATGTGTCCGGTCGCCTCGCCGGCGGACGGAATGCCTACGATGTGATGCGGGCCACGTTTCCGGCAGGCACCGTCTCCGGGTCTCCCAAAGTGAGGGCCATGCAAATCATCAACGAGCTCGAAAAAAGCAAGCGCTGCACCTATGCGGGGGCCGTTGGCTATTTTGGATTTGATGGAGATCTGGACTCTTGCATTGCGTTGAGGACCGTGCTTTTGAAGGACAACAAGGCCTATGTCCAAGCCGGGGGAGGGGTTGTCGCCGATTCCACCCCCGAGGGCGAATACCAAGAAAGCGTCAACAAAGCCATGGCCGCCATGCGGGCCATCGCCCATGCCTTACAGGCACCAGAACAATGAACTTGCACTCAAGGATTGGGATCACCATGAAGGACATGAAGGGAAATGCATTAATCCAAGGTAGGACCCTGAAACCCTTCTATCCACAGGCGAACCTAATTTATCAGACCCTCTTTCTGAAGGTTTTCCCTTCATGTCCTTCATGCTCTTCATGGTGATCCCGCTTTTCTCGCTTGCGATTACGTCCCGTCATAGGAAATTGCCTTTAACCCATTCCACCCGTGCTCCTGGTCATCGATAACTACGATTCTTTCACTTACAACCTCGTCCAATATTTTGGCGAGTTGGGAGTCGAGCCGCTTGTGCGTCGAAATGACGAAATCACGGTGGCCGAAATCGAGGCTCTTGCGCCTCATCATATCTGTGTGTCGCCGGGTCCCTGCACTCCTAACGAGGCCGGCATCAGTTGCGACGTGATTCGCAGCTTCGGTTCCCGCATCCCAATCCTGGGGGTCTGCCTTGGTCATCAGAGCATCGGCCAAGTTTATGGCGGAGAAGTGGTGCGAGCCGATCGGCTCATGCACGGAAAAACTTCACCGATCCTCCACAAAGACTCCGGGGTTTTTGCAGGTCTGCCAACACCCTTCGAAGCCACGCGCTATCACTCTCTAATTGTGAAACGAGACACCTTGCCCGATTGCCTGCAAATCACAGCAGAAACCGCCGAGGGAGAAATCATGGGCCTCGTTCACCGCGAACATCCCGTCCATGGCGTGCAGTTTCATCCCGAATCGATCCTCACCCTCGAAGGCAAACACCTCCTCCAAAACTTTCTGGAGCTATGAGTATTTTTGAACTGATCCGTTCCAAACTTCAGGGCGAGCCGCCGATCCACCCCATCGATGGAATGATGGCCAAACGCTGGGTCAAAGAACGCCTCAAAACCATGTATCCCGAGCTCCGGGCCGACCCCCGCGCCCTGGAAGCTGCGTATCAATCCCTGACTCTCGATCCTTTGGAAGGCCAAGGCGAAGGCGGTGAGCGCTTATTTGAGATTTCTCTGCCGGGCCGATTGGGGTGAATGCGGATGCGGGTTTGCTGCCAATTGCATCCCTGCGGAAAACAAGAGCGTCGGCGGGCAAGAGACTGCCTCGCCCTACCAAGGCAAACGACAAGCCGCAGCAGACGCAAAGCGCCCCTTCAATGGTAGGGCCGGGCAGTCCCTTGCCCGCCGACTTCTTTGGCTAAATCAATGCGCCATCCGCAGCTATCCTCAGGTGGTAGCGCGTACTTTTGAGATTTCCCGTTCGGATCAGCGCCTGTTTTTCGACCAGATCTTGCAGATCCCGAGTCGCAGTTGCGCGAGAAGTGCTTGTGATTCGAATATACTTTTCAGCTGAGAGCCCGCCCTGAAATCCTGCAGGTCCCTCCCGGAACATCCGATTGATGGCCTTCTCTTGGCGTGGATTCAGTTTCCCTCGGAGCCGGTCGAAGAATTTCGTCTTGGCGATTAGGAACTCGACCATTTGCTGGGTGTGGTTCTGCGCCTCAACAATGGTTTGCGCAAAATAAACGAGCAACTCGGTGATCTCGTTGCTTTTGTTGGCGCGTTCCAGAGCATCATAATAAACTTTGCGCTTGCTGCTGATGATGTGTGAGAGAGCTATGAGAGTGGGCTGACCAAGATTTTGGGATAGCGCTTTTTCTGCAAGGGCACGCGCAATGCGCCCATTCCCATCCTCGAAAGGGTGAATCGTGACAAAATACCAATGGGCTATGCCAGCTCTGGTCAACGCTGAGAGTGGAGTCTTCCCGGTGGGAGAGGTCTGATTGAACCATCTTATAAAGCGTTTCATTTCGCTTCGCACCTTCGCGAAAGGCGGGGATTCAAAATCTCCCCCTCGATCTCAGAAGTGTTCAGGGCTTCCTCACTGATCAGCTCGACGGTGAGCAACTCACGATCGTCCTTGGCCAGATGCTTGACAGCACCGCTAAACTCCCCCGCTGCCCGCAAGAATCTGGCCTCAGGCTCGTCGAGTTTTGTTCGATGATACCTAAATGCTGGCCAATCTTACTGCTCCCAATTCCATTGTTGATCCGCTGACATGAGTTATAAGGCGCCCATTTATGCCTCATAATCTGGAATTTTATGAAGCATAAAGCCAGTCTTCATTGCTCAGGGCTGCTTAAACTCATAGAATCAAATCCTTAGAAAACATGCGCGACGCATCAACGGCGCCAGGCTGATCTGGCACTCATTCTTGCCATAGCTCTCCAATTGAAGTAAAAAACCCTCAAATCTGGTCCTACGGCATGACCAACTGCTTCGGTTTGATGAATCCCAACCACTTCAAAACCCATCCCCGATAAAGGTCATGATGACCAGGCTCCAATCCCCGCACATTCAATTCCATGCGAGACGCACCCAACGATCATCCCAAACTGCTGCGGATCTTGAATTTACACTCATGTTGCGTATTTTGTGCAACATGAATAGCCTGACATCATCTTTTTGCAATAAAATTACACATCACGTAAAAATACGTTAGGTCAAAATATGAATCCCGAAGTCGCACGTTTCATTGAACGCCAACACAATCCCAAGTTCGAGCTCATCGAAGCTCACTTCGGACATCCGGTGCCCAATGCACTTAAGGCACTTTACAAAGATACCAGCCAGCTGGATGAGCGGGACTTCACCATTACCATAATGAGCAGCGATGGTGCTCGTCAGTGGTTCATCGGAGATTTTTCACCCATTGACGAGGAGAGCCTGAAGTTCTTCCCTGGGTTCGAGAAGTATCTGGAGATCGCGAACGACGCATCAGAAGGCCTTTACTTCATAGATCCCACACAACCAGATCCCGAGGTGCTGTATTTCGACATGGAGAGTTACGAGGTCACCCCATGTGGCGCAGCCCTGAGCGTTTTCTTGACCGCCCCCCGGAGACCAGGATATCCCGAGGAAGAAGAGACCTAATCGGGTCCCCGTGACTGAGTATTAGTCAGCCACGGGTCCCACACCACCGGACATGCGGGTCCGCATCCGGCGGTTCCGATTAGACTCGGGCCTTTGCCCCGTAGTGTCGTTTTATCCATAATGTGCGCATGTTGGGCACACCTTGTTCTTCCAGCCATTGGTTGGTCAGGGCTTGTTGCACAATGCGGTTGGAACTCATCCGCCAGTAGCCTTTGCGGCTGCGGGTGGCTAATTTGACCTCCTTGGGGTCTGCCCCAAGTTTAATCAGGTTTCGCCTTCGCGTGCGTGGTTGGTTGCCGGG
>JBGTLQ010000389.1:0-18000 GCA_041744075.1 Terrimicrobiaceae bacterium | reverse complement strand
AGTTACGATTGGTCACGGGAGATCAGCACCACACATCCCGAATATTTTCGGTGGACGCAGTGGATTTTTCTGCAGCTTTACAATGCGTGGTTTAATCCTGACACTCAGAAGGCAGAACCCATAGCAACTTACACTGGCAACGATGCTGATGCCGTGCGTTTGGCCTATGTGGCTGAGGTGCCTGTGAATTGGTGTCCCGAGCTGGGCACGGTGCTGGCGAATGAGGAAGTGGTGGATGGTAAGAGCGAGGTGGGGGGATTCGCGGTGGAGCGTCGTCCCTTGCGTCAGTGGATGCTCCGAATCACCGCTTATGCGGACCGGTTGTTGGAGGGGCTGGACGCCTTGGATTGGCCGGAAGGGGTGAAACTTCTGCAGCGAAATTGGATTGGGCGCAGTGAAGGGGCCACCGTTCGTTTTCAGATTTCTGATTCGGAATACGCCGTCGAAGTTTTCACCACGCGGCCCGACACGCTTTTTGGGGCGACGTATGTGGTGCTTTCGCCCGAACATCCCTTGGTGGCGAAAATCACCACGTCAGAGCAATTGGAAAATGTTGCCGCTTACCAAAAAAAGATTTCTTCAAAATCTGATTTGGAGCGCACCGAGTTATCAAAAGAAAAGACAGGTGTCTTCACGGGTGCCTATGCAGTGAATCCGGCCAACGGGGAAAAGGTTCCCGTTTGGATCGCCGATTATGTGCTGCTTAGTTACGGGACGGGCGCGATCATGGCCGTTCCCGCGCATGATGAACGGGACTTTGAATTTGCGAAGGCCTTTGGATTGCCGATTCGAGAAGTGGTGAGAAAAGACTCAGTGGGCACGGGCGTCCCGCCCGTGATCTCACCAACTCCATTCTTTGAAAAAGACAGCTTCCCCGGGGATGGCGTTTCAATCAACTCGGGTTTCTTGGACGGCTTGCCAACCGCTGAAGCCAAGTCGGCCATGCTCACATTTTTGGAAGAGCATGGTCATGGCCTGAGGACGGTGACCACCAAGCTCAGAGACTGGCTCTTTTCGCGTCAGAGATATTGGGGTGAGCCGTTTCCCATCATATGGGAAGATGGTCAACATCGCGCTCTGCCTGACCATGAATTGCCGGTCATTCAGCCTGAGATGGATGATTTCAAGCCGACAGGTACGTCAGAGCCTCCCTTGGCCAAAGCGACAGAGTGGGTGGCCTACAGTGAGACGGCCCGACGGGAAACGAACACGATGCCTCAGTGGGCGGGGTCTTGTTGGTATTATTTGCGGTTCTGTGATTCGCGATTGAAAACGCGCTTTGTGGGTGAGCAGGCTGAAAAGTATTGGATGTCTGCAGCGGGTCATGGTGGCGTTGACCTCTACGTGGGTGGCACCGAACATGCGGTGCTGCATCTGCTGTATGCCCGCTTCTGGCATAAAGTGCTGTTTGATTTGGGCTATGTGAATTCTTCCGAGCCTTTTCGCAAGTTGGTGAATCAGGGCATGATCCTTGGCCCTGACGGCCAGAAGATGTCAAAGAGCCGCGGCAATGTTGTGACGCCGGAGCATGTGATTTCAGAATACGGGGCCGATTCCTTGAGGCTGTACGAGATGTTCATGGGGCCTCTCGAACAGATGAAACCTTGGAGCATGAAGGGAGTGGAGGGAGTTTACCGGTTTCTTGCACGGGTTTGGCGGCTTGCCATGAAAGAAAACCAAGAGGGGCGTTGGGAAATTTCGTCGGACCTCACCGAGGAACCTCCCACGGCTTCTCAACTCCGAGTCCTGCACGCCACCATCAAAAAGGTGACCGAAGACTTTGAAGCCATGGCCTTCAACACGGCCATTGCGCAACTGATGGTCGGAACCAACGAATTTGTGAACGCGAGTCCGCGTCCCGTCGAGTCGTTGCGTATTCTTCTGCCGCTTCTTAGCCCGATGGCTCCACACCTCGCGGAAGAACTCTGGCAAATTCTTGGCACCAAGTTTTCGGGTTTTGACGGACGAGCCTCCACGGCGGCTTGGCCGGTGTATGACCCCAAGATCCTTGAAGTCGAAGAGATCGAGTTGATCATTCAAATCAATGGCAAACTGAAAGACAAAATTCGGGTTGGCAAAACATCTTCGGAAGAGGATGTGCTTTTGTTGGCCATGGCTTCACCCAAAATTCAGGAGGCTGTCGCTGGCAAAGAAATCGCCAAAACCATCTTGGTTCCGGGCAAGCTCGTGAATCTGGTGGTCAGGTAGCTGGCAAGAAGAGAGGCAAGGATTCCGGCCAAAACTTGGCTTGCGTGGCTTGGAGTTCCTCGGTCGTGAAGGGCTTGCTCCGTGGTTTGGCCATGAGGAACCCCTGCGCGTAGTCGATGCCCATTTCCTTGAGCACACTCAACTCTTCCTCGTTCTCAACAAATTCAGCCACCGTGAGAACTCCCAGGGCTGAGGCAATGCCATGAATGGCTTGGATCATGGCTTGCTGAATGGGCTCGGTCCCAAGATCCCGCGTGAAAGAACCGTCAATTTTCAAGAAGTCGATGGGCAGCATCTTCAGATAGGTCAGTGAAGAAAACCCGGAGCCAAAATCATCAATGCCGAAACGACAACCCAACCCTTGCAAACGGCTGATTGTCGCGGAGGCGGTCTGAAAGTTGGAAATCAGCTCATCCTCGGTGATTTCAAAAAGAATTCTTTGAGGCGAAATATCCGAGATGTCCAACATGCTCTCCACAAACGAGCAGTAGTCGGGATCATTAAAGAGCGTGCCAGAAATGTTAATGGAGACCGTGAGATGAGGGTTGCTCGCGAGCGCGGCAAAGGCTTTGGTGATCACAAAGCGGTCCAGTCGGGTCATTTGCCCTGATCGTCGAAGGGAGGCAAGAAAAGCTGCGGGATTGATGGTGGTGGAGCCTTCTTGGAAGCGAACCAGCAATTCCTGGGCAAAACATGCGCCCGTGCTCACGGAGAAGACGGGTTGATACCACACTTGGAGACTGCCATCGCTCATGGCGGCTTTGATTCGAGTGGACCAGTCGGTATCAGCGATCAAGTTTGCTATGGCTGCTGTCTGTGCACTGTGCAATTCGACACAATTTCGGCCGTGGGCCTTGGCGGCATAACAGGCTTCGTCCGCATGTGCCATGACCTCGCTCGAATCAATGGTGCCATCAATAGGAGCGAGCCCAATTGAGGCTCCCACGCGCAAAGATTTTTCTTGAGCGATGTAAATAATGTCTTGAAGGGCTTCACGCAGCAGTTCGGCCTGCTTTCGGGCTTCGGAAAGCGGGCGGTGGGGCATCACAATCACAAACTCATCGCCACCGAAACGAAGAAGCGTGTCCCCCGGCGTGCCAACTCTGCGGAGAGTTTCTGCGACTTTAACAAGGAGGTCGTCACCCACATCGTGACCCAGCGAGTCATTGACAATCTTAAAATTGTCGAGATCCAGATAGAGGACTGCTCCTGGGTTTCCCTCCTTTGCACTCCGAATGGCCTTATCAATAGCGGGAGTGATCCCACTGCGATTCATCAGGCCCGTGAGAGGATCGTGGTGAGCAAGAAAAAGCAATTCTGCCTCAAGGGCTTTCCTGCGCGTGATGCCTTTGATGGCCGACTCAGCCACGGAGAGGCGAATATCGAGCAACCCCGGATGATATGGTTTGGCAATATAGTCGTCAGCCCCGGCATCAAGGATCGCACGAAGGTCTTCAGGACGGCTGTTTCCTGTTCCCACAAGAATGTAGTGGGCATCCCCTCCCGGTTGGGCCCGCAATTGCTTGGCAAATTCCAACCCGCTAATCCCGGGAAGACCGATGTCCAGGGTGATAAGAGAAAAAAAGTTTTGCCCTAGCAACTCGAAGGCCTGCTCTGCGGACTCGCTGCTTGAGACAGCATGACCTCTGGCCCGGAGAATGCGCTCAAGAAGCATCCGCGTGGGACGGTCGTCTTCAATGACAAGGGTTCTCAGCGCCGTGTCTTCAACGCTGGCAGGGGCCTTTATTTTGTGTGTTTTTGAATCCAAGAAATCAGAGCCTGGGGGCCTCCTTGAAGGTATCCCTCATTCCGGGCAATTTCTTTGCCTTTGGAATCGAGGAGGACGAGGGTGGGGAATCCATTCACTCCGAATTTCTTTTGGAGTTCAGCGTTTTGGGCTTTGATATCTGCGCTTTGAGGCTTGCTATTTGGGAAGTCCAACTCCAGAAGGACGAGATTTTCTTTCGCAAAGCTTTGAAATTCGTCCTTCGAAAATATGTCCTTATCAAGTTTCACACACCATGAGCACCAATCCGAGCCAGTGAAATCAACCAGGATGGGGCGGTTATCTTTGGCAGCAGCTTCCAAAGATTCTTTGTAGTTGGTGAGCCAACCGGAATCTGCCTTGGCAAAGGAGGTCGATGCCAACAGCGCTGTCACAGAAACAAGGACGAGGGTGTGGAAGGAAGTTTTCATGAAGGAATTTAGTATATCACAGGTCTTTTGGGAATTCCATGGGAAACGAGAGGATTTCCGGGCGAAAAAATCACAAGGCTCGCCCCCGCCACCTTGTCAGGGTCACCTCACAGAGAAAGACAACAAGCAGGAGAGCAAATACCCAAGTTCTGAGCGACTGAAAGTTTGGTCTTTCAACCAGTTGCCAGGCATCGCGGAGTTCTGTGATTTCACGGCCACCGCTGGAGGTGCTGATATCTCGGAGTGTGCGGAGTGCGGCGGGCTGCTCCTGCCACTCGGGGTCGGTGCCTGGGGAAAGCGGGCCAAAACTCAGCCGAGCCGAGCCGGCGTCCACCACCCCTCGCAACCACTGCCCGGGTGGGACGGCGATCCGTGCGGTGAAGCGACCATTCTCGATTTTTTCCCAAAAGACATTCCGCGGTTTTCCTGTGGAGCCAGTCGCCACGACAAGCCGGGGGGGAGAAGCCGCAAATTTTGCTGCGAGAGGTTGGTCAAAAAGAAAATCCACCAAGAGTTCGTTACCAACAAAGCGAGTCCGGAGGGCGGTTCCCGGGGCTGGGGGGCCAGGCAGGAGCCATCGCGTGAGGGTTTGCGCAAAGCCTGCGGCATCCTTCCATGCGAGGAAAGCTTCCGAATTCGCGCCTGAGACAGGGAACGCCACAGCAGCGGTTTTACCAGCGCCGCGCTGCCAGAAGGCGACGAGCGGAGCCCGGTATTCGTCTCCGGAGACTGTGGCCACGGAGGCCTCAGGACGTAGGTAACAAAGATTGTAGCCATCCACGGTTGCCAGCCATTGTGGGTTTTGGGTGCCTATTTGAAGCCAGCCCCCGGCATCCACCACAGGAACCACGGCATCCAAAAATGCGGAGCGGGCCACGGAAACCGTTTCTTGGGCAAACAGGCCGGGCAGTTGGTTGGCATCGGCATTAAAAAAAATCCGCCCATTCCCCAGCCGCGCAATATCCTCCAACAGGGCAGCGTCCGGGTCGCTTTTCGAACCAAGAGCAATCACACTCAAAGTGGCGCCTTCTGCGGTCATTTTGGCGAGGAGGCCTTGGTAGTCACCAGGTGCCTCGGAATCAGCCGCATCGGAAAACAGGACCACATGTCGCTGGCCGGCGTCGGATTTTTCCAGTTCCTGCCAAGCGGCCTCCAAGCCTCGATAGACAAAAATTCCTCCTCCTGCACTTTGAATCCTTCGCACTGATTGAGCAATCTTGGCGGCATCTGGTCCGATCTTGGAAAGGGGAATAACCACGTGAGGTTCACTATCCACGGCGAAAACGGTGACCGCATCTGCTGGGCCGAGAAGTTGAATTGCCCGTCCGGCTCCTTCGTTGGCAAGGTCCATTTTGGTGGCTCCAGAGCTCACAGCAGCCGACATACTTCCCGAGCGATCCATCACCAGCGCCATTGCCATCGCCAATTTGCGGTGTTCTTGTCGCAGCTCCATGGAAACCGGCAGCAGTTCATCGATGGGTGATTCAAAATATCCCCCGGAACCAAAGCTCTTGCGTCCACCGGCCATCAGCAATCCCCCGCCCTGCTCTCTGACAAAAAAGTCCACGGAACCCAGAAAATCAGATGGCAGTTCATGAGCAGGCACGTTGTTGATAATCACCGCGCGAGGACCGGCAAGGTATCCGGGATGCAACACCGAGGGGTCGCTGATGACATCCACTGCGAATCCAGCGGACTTGAGAGCTTCTGCCAAGGGATCGTCAGGGTAAGCCGTGATCAAAAGCACGGAGCCGGAGGTTGTCACTTCCACCCAGTGCCCGGCGGCATTGTTTCCAGGCCGAGAATCCGATTCCGGGAGAATGCGAATTTCATAACGTCGGGCGCCACCACTCTCAAGGCGGCCAGAAAGCCGGATCGTCCCTCGTCCGCCACGCACTGTCACCTGTCCTCCCCCCACTTTCATATCATCGCAGCGCACCTCATAATCCAAATCCCCGTCATTTTTTCCAAAAACATTGGCTTGAAGCAGAAAGCTCTGACCTGGCGCGACGCGCAGTGGGGCTTCAATTTCTCCAACTCGGTAGTCATCTCCTCCGGCGGCAGTAAAAAATCGGAGATCCAGTGGGGTCTCATTGCTGCGAAGGAGACTATCCAGGCCAGTCAGATCCTCGGTGCTGAAGCCATCCGTGAGAGCCAGGAGTTTTGTTCGCCGCGATTTGTCCCGCTGGGCAAGCGCAAAGCCCGCCGCAAGTCGCAGAGCAGAGCTTCCTGTTGCTGGCTCAAAAGCTGTGCCGGGCTCACGAAGCACCGGGGCACCCGCAAAATCCACAAAAAACAGGCGATCCGCCGATCCCCGAGATCTTTCCAAAATGGCCTCCGATTCTACTCCGGTCGAAGCGACGGCCTCAGCGGCAGAATCCGAACGATCCACAAGAACCCAAAGATCCGTGCCGGAGAAGGAGGTTTGAAATTGCGGGTCCGCCAGCCAGAAAACGACAAATGCGGCGCAAGCCATGCGCAACGGTGAAAGGAGGGCAAGCCGGGGAACCCGCCATGACAGCAGCGCCAAAACCAGAAAAAGCAGCAACCACTGCGGTTCGGCAAATCGGAACATCGGATTATTCGTAGCGTAAAGCGGAAATTGGTTCCAGCTTGGATGCCCGCAATGCGGGATAGAGACCGGAAACGACGCCTGCCACAACCGCAAAGACCACGCTCAGAATGATGGAGGAGGCTTCAATGACGGGCACATTTTCTGAAGGGGCAACCCGCACCAAGACCTCGATGAGCCCAACTCCGGCAACGATCCCAATCACGCCTCCGATCAGAGCAATTGAGACACTCTCCACCAAGATCTGAAAAAAGATATCAGATCCCCGGGCACCGACGGCCATGCGGATTCCAATTTCGCGGACGCGCTCGGTGATGCTCGCCAACATGATATTTGTGATGCCAATGCCGCCCACGATGAGGCTGATTGCAGCAATCAGGCCGCCGCTGAGGCGCGTGGCTGCAATGCTTGACTCCATGCGGTCAAACCACTCTTCCCGTGTCTCCAACTCAAAATCGTCCACACCCCGGTGGGTCACCATTAACGCGCTTCGAACCTGCTCCAGGGTTTGCCGAAAATGCTGCAAATTACTCACCCGCATGCTCAGCGTGTCCAAGCGGACGGACTCCATGGCATCCATGGGAAACATTCCGGCCTTGAATTCATGAAACATGGTGCTGAGGGGAATCAGGATTGACTCGTTCTTTCGGCGGAAGGGATCCCACCGGCCAGCGCTGCGGCCTCTGGGTTGTTGGACAACGATTCCTTGCCGGGCTTTTGCTTCGTTAAGTTCCCGTTCCCGCTTGTCCTGATCTCGCTCGTATCGGCTAAGCACACCCACCACAACAAAAGGCGAACCATTAACCAATAGCGTTTGTCCCAGGACCTCCGAAAGAGGTTTTCCGGGAAAAAATGTGGTGACAATTTCGTGCCCAATCACGGCGGCTTTTGTTGCCCGTTCAATGTCCAGATCTGAAATGAATCGTCCGGCCGCCATTTCATGCTTTCCTATGATCGCATGATCCGGCCAGACCCCGGTCACTCTCTTGCGGTCAGAGATCGCCCCGAAGCTGATGGCTGCTCCATGGTTCATTTCCGGCGAGATGTGGGAAATGAGGGGAACGGATTCTTGGAGGATTTTGGCATCCATGAGAGTCCTGCCCGGTGAAAGGTTCCAGAATTCGAAATTTTCGCCTGAGATTTCTTTATTCTCAACAGTCACAAATTCCATCCCGCCCATCTGCTCCATGAAATTACGTGTCCCGATCTCAATTCCAGCGGTAAGAGCCATTGTCGCAATCAGGCTGCTCACCCCCAACACAATCCCAAGCATGGAGAGAAAACTCCGAAACTTGTGCGATGCGATTTCGCGCAGAGCGGTTTCAAGAAGGAGAAGCGGATTCATGGCGCGTATTCCCGGCTGACCTTACCATCCTTGATTTCAATGACCCGCCGGGCCACGGCTGCGACATCAGGGTCATGAGTCACCAAAACCACAGTGCGACCTTCTTTGTGCAATTCATGGAACATCCCCAACACAATCTCGCCCGTCGTTGAGTCAAGATTGCCTGTGGGTTCATCGCCAAACAGAATTTTCGGGTTGTTAACGAGGGCCCTCGCGATGGCGACCCTCTGACACTGACCTCCGCTGAGTTGGGGAGGGCGGTTGCGCAAACGATCTCCGAGACCAACGGATTGGGCCACTTTGGTGGCACGTTCGCGGCGTTCTCGTCCCGACATCCCGGAATACACGAGTGGGAGTTCCACGTTTCCAATAACATCCAACCTTGGAAGGAGATTGAAGGACTGAAAAACGAAGCCAATCTCGCGGTTGCGAGTCAGGGCCAAGGTGTCTGATCCTGCCCGACTAAGATCTTTGCCACAAATTTCCATGCGTCCTGATGTCGGCGTGTCGAGGCAGCCAAGGAGATGCATGAGGGTGGACTTGCCGCTTCCGCTGGGTCCGATGATGGCCACAAATTCCCCCTCTTCAATGACGAGGCTCACTCCGGCGAGAGCCTGGATTTCCTGGTCACCCACGCGGTAAACCTTAGTGACCTCCTCAAGGACCGCGACTTTCATACGTCCGGAACCCAAGGCTCAGGATTTCCCTTCTGCAAGTTCGGGCTCGACCAAAAGAATCTCCTCGCCCTCCTCCAAGCCGGCCCGGATCTCAGCAAATCCCAAATCCGTGATGCCCACTTCCACCAATCGTTTTTCCGTATTGCCACCTTTGCGAACATAGACAACCGACTGCTTTTGCTCCTTGAAGATCGCCGAGACGGGAACAGAGACAGCGCCAGGTGCTTTTTGGACCATTGCGGTCATGCTGACAGACATGCCGGGCTTTAGTTTTCCGTCATTGTTTTCGATCACCGCCTGAACCTGAAACCCTTTGATGTTATTTTTTACCGTGGCAACAGGAGCAATAAATTCCACGCGGGCCTTGATGGATCCATCCTGGGCACCAACGGCATTCACGGTGATCTCCTGGCCTTTGTTGAGCATGGGCGCATCCACTTGGTTGACATGAGAATCGATCAGCAGGCGGGATAGGTCCGCAAAATTGATAAGCACAGTGCCGGCATTCACACTGGCTGCCGCCACAACGACTTGGCCTTCGTTGACAAGAACATCCAAGACGGTGCCATCTGCGGGCGCATCAATACGCGTTTTGCGAAGGCGATCTTCGACGGACTGAAGGCGGGAGCGGGATTTCTCCAAAGTGTTTTCCGAGATGGCCAAGTCGGCTTGCAGATTGTCGAAGATCTCCTTGCTGATCAACTTTTCCTCGTAAAGTGCTTTGGCGCGTTCGTAGTTGCCTCGGTTTTTATCCACGGCCAGTTGAGCCCCTTTGATTTCGGTCTCGGCAGCTGCTTTTTCCGTGAGCAGATCCGTGTCATCGATGGTAGCAATGGGCGCTCCGGTTTTGAGATATTCTCCCGTGAGCGTGTGAAGTTTTTTCACTTTTCCACCGACCTCGGACTTGACCTCAAATTTAAAAGCGGGGACGACTTCTCCTGTCAGAAGGAGGGTGTGTTCGATGTCGCGTCGTTCAGCTGAAGTCACCAATTCGGCTGAATTTTCTGACGCGTCACCATTTCCTGAGAGCAAGAATTTGTAGCCCGCGAAGCCAATGGCGACGAGGACAAGCAGAATGAGGATTGGTCGAAGAAATTTCACAAATGAGATCTGGCTGAGGTGATCAGCGCGCTGGTCAGGGAGTAGGAATGGATACAGTTTTTTCCACCAAGGGGGCCAATTTCGCCATTGCAGAAAAACCCGGAGCTTGGGTGAGGTCCAAGGAGATTTTGAATCGCCTTGGTGTCATGGCTGGCCCCTCCAAAGAGTGATTTGCCGCGGCCCGTGCAGGCAAAAACAAGAGAGGCAATGGGGGTTCCCCACTCGGCAGACGTGTGTTTGAGAACGCCTGTGAGGTCGGAGTCCGCGGTGGTCGCATCTCGGAGTTGGTATTGGAGGGTCTGACCGACCCGGGGGATGCCACCGATCACAACAGCTCCAGAAGAGGGATCCGCCCCGAGGATGTTGCGAACCAGGAAATCTCCTGGCCGAAAATCTTCCACGTATTCGGTGCCGGCCAGACCGGCAAAAAGGTTGCCGCGTGCCGTGGCTTTTTCTTGCTCTGAGAGCGTCTCAAAAGCGGATTCCAAGGCTTCGTATGCAGGGCGGGATCCCAGGGAATAAACGATGTTGTTTTCCGCACGGGTCACGGTGAGAGGTTCCCCAATTGGCCGACAGCCTTGGCTCAGCACGGGAACAAACCTTGCCGCCCCGCCTATCCCCAAAGTCACACAGTCCGAAATTTTGCCATTCAGAAAAACGGCAACGTCTTCTTCGCTCGAGCCGCCGCTCGCGAGCCCTCCAACGACCGGAGCTCCATCCACTGGCGGAGTCCACTTGGATAACCAGGATTCCGTGTCAAAACTGAAGGGGTTGGTCAGTGCGATCCAACCATGAATCGAAGAGCCCTGCGGCGTGGCCGTGGAGGCGGTGAGGGAACCGGCATTTTCCTCTGGAATATCGAACACGGGAAAAAGCGCGTCTGCGGCGGAGATGGCCAAGACGGAAAATCCCGGCTCCGCTTCACTTTCGATTTCTCCTCCGATCAAACCCGAGGCGGTGCAGCCCATAACGTTGATGGCATGCCCATCCACCCGCAAGATTTCGCAAAAATCATTGAGGTGGGGGATATAGTCGGGGCTACAAAAAGCAAAAGCCACATGGGCGGTTTCTCCAAGCGATTGCCGCAGCTCTTGTGCTGCGGAAACCGTTTGCTCTTCGGAGAATTTTCCCGAGCGTATTGATGTTGCGGCTTTCATGGTCTGATTCCATCTTGTCCGGCATCCGGCCTCTGTCAACTTGGTGTTGATCAAACCAGGCAAAAGATACCAGTTTTTTGTCATAAATCCCACTTCCAGCCCGAATTTAGTTAAGGAAAACATGGAAACGCCCGGCATCCTCCCTATTCTTGAACAGATGCGTGTCTTGCTTGTTGATGGTCACTATTATCTTTATCGCTCGTTCTTTGCCATCCGGGAACTCACCAACTCGCGGGGCGAACCAACAAATGCCATCTTTGGTTTTTCAAAGGCTTTGCGCAAAATGTTGACGGATGTTCAACCGGATTTTGCCGCTGTGATTTGGGATTGCGGATTGCCGGAACGAAGAACAACCCTCCAACCCGAATACAAACAAAATCGAACAGCCATGCCAGATGACCTTCGACCCCAGGAGGACTGGCTCCAAAGCCATGTGTCACTGTTCGGACCGGCAAGCCTCTTTTTGCAAAACACGGAAGCCGATGATTTGATCGCTTCTTACGCCCGGGAGGCTGAGCGCAAGGGCATCGAGGCCATCATCGCCACCAATGACAAAGACATCCTCCAACTCGCCACGCAGAGCATTTCGATCTATTCAACAGCCAAGGCCGATATCGGCACGGGGAGCTTTGCCCTGCTAGGCCCGCAGCAGGTCACCGAAAAATGGGGGGTTGAACCGGCACAAATCGGGGATGTGTTGGCACTCACCGGAGATTCCTCGGATAATATCGCGGGCGTGGATGGGATCGGAGGAAAAACCGCTGCCAAACTGATCAGGACGTATGGAAGCATCCCGGCGCTTCTGGCAGGTCTTGAGTCTGTTGAGCCCGAAAAACTGAGGATCAAATTGACCTCGGCAAGAGACAAAATTCTTGCCAACCGCGAGATGGTATCCCTTGACGAGGATCTCCCTCTTCCCATGCCGCTGGAATCACTGCCCGTAAAACCCCGCTATGACGCCTTAATTCCTGCTTTGAGGGACTGTGAGTTCAAAACTCTGCTGAGGGAAGTTGAAGCCGAGGCCGCCAAAGCCCAGCCCCCCGGCCAAGGAGACCTTTTTGCGAGTCTCACATAAAAAAATGACGCCCTTCAACCAAGCAAATCACTATCAGCCTCTTGCACCATTGACAAAAGCGGTCTATCTGTGATTCATGCTCGCGCAAATGGATGCGGTAACCAAACTGCTCAAAGACGGGGATCCCGACACGGTGCGCCTTGTTCGAGAACAGTTGTTGCTCAGCGGAGAAGAAGACTTAAGAGATCTGAAGGAACTGGCTCAGGATCATGACGCTGACGTATCACGTCACGCCAGGGAAATCCTCACCCTGCTTCGTCACCGCGAAGTGGAGTTCGATTTTGAGCTTTTCTGCCGCTTCTTTAATGACACGTCGGATATCGAGCCCGCGATCTGGCACGCCACATGTGCCCTCCACCCCGATCTGGACATCGAACCCTGTCTCACCAAAATCCAGCACTGGGGCCGTCAGTTTTCCCTAAAAATCTCGCAAGCCGTGAGCAGCAGGGAACGGGTTATCGCGCTCAGCCACTTCATGGCAGACACGCTTTGTTTTCGTGGAAATGCCGAGAACTATTACTGCGAGCGAAATTCCCTGTTGCCCTATGTGGTGGAGACCCGCATGGGCATTCCAATCACGCTCACGCTTCTGTATCGCATGGTGGCCCTTCGCGCCGGAATGATTGTGGATGGGATCAACCTTCCCGGTCATTTCCTTGCAAGGCATGAGGACGTGATTTTTGATCCGTTTCACCGCGGACGAATCATGACTCAGCAGGACTGTGAAGTGATCCTTCTGCGGCAAAAACTACGACTCAAATCGTGTCATTTGATCCCAGCAACGCCCCGTCAGATTCTCACCAGGGTTCTTGCCAATTTGCTCTATATTTATGACCTCAATGGCGAATGCCAGCGACACGCGAAGGTGAATTGCTGGATCCGGGCACTCTGTCAAACTTGACAGGTCACTCCAGAGCGCGCCGTCCCGCAAGGGCCCTCTGAAGGGTGAGGGGATCGGCATGATCCAGCCCGCCGCCGGCTGGTAGCCCGTGAGCGATGCGGGTCACGGAGATGCCAAGCGGCCCCAGGCAATCTGCCAAATAGTTTGTTGTGGCCTCTCCTTCGACATCGGCGCTCAGGGCAAGAATCATTTCCGTGGGCTTTTCGGCCTCGACCCTTGCTAGTAATTTGGAAATAGCGAGGTCCTCGGGCCCAATGTGATCCAGCGGAGAAAGTCGTCCCCCAAGAACATGATAAAGTCCCGAAAAAGACGACGTCCGTTCGATGGGAAGGACATCGGTGGCGTGCTCCACCACACAAATTTCGCGTCCACTTCTCTCAGGGATTCCACAGATTTCACACAACTCCGAAGTGGCAAAAAATCCGCACCGCTGACAGGGTTGGATTTGTTCGGCGGCCTCCATGAGGGCGTTCGCGAGGTCTTGAGGGCGCGCATCTTTTGCGGATGACAACCAGAGTGCAATGCGTTCTGCACTGCGTGGACCGATGCCCGGCAAACGTCGCAGTTCCTTGGAAAGCAGGCGAAAAGGTTCCGGATAATCCGCCGTCTTCATCTGAAGTGGCTGAATTTGGGTGCGGCAGGGGGAACGGGCGTCCCGCCCGTTTGATGGGTGTGTATCCCATCGCAACCAATCTCGCACGGGCGATACGCCCATGCCCCTTGCCAGGATTCGAAACCGCCCCCCCATTTCATCGCACCCGAATTCATGTCCTGCGGCCAGTGTTTTGCTGGGATACCCTGGTGCTTCAAGCCGTCTCAAAAAGCAGCGATTGTTCCTTATCAAGCTCATGGGTGCCACGCCGGGCACTTTCCACACGACGAATATAAAAATCCAATGCCGCATCAGGAATTCCGGTGATTCGGGCTTGTTGAAGCTCCTCGAGCGCCTTGTCCCATTTTTTCTCGCGATAATAAAGAACGCCCCGCCAGAAGTGATCCCGACTGCTCTCGCGCTCGGCAGACAGCCCGTGCTTCGGCGAAAGAATCTCATACAGTTCAATCCGGCGGCGATCGCCAACCCCCTTGAGCACTTCCATGGGCCGGGCTTCGAAGGTGTCCGATGCGAGGTCAAAAGTTTCCGGGCCAACCAAAATCCGTGAGCCGTAAGTTCCACACGCCGTGCAAAGACGACGGGCGAATTCTACTGCGGGTCCTGCCACACTGAAGCTTGCCAGTCGGCTGCCACCATAGGCGGCACCAATCATTTCACCCGAATTGATGCCCACTCGAAAATCGAACCGTCTTTGCCATGTGGCATCACACTCTTTGTTGAGAATATCGAGCCGTGAAAGCAGATCGATCGCCGAGCGACAGGCTTTTGCCGCATGTTTTTCATCCGGAACGGGAGCCCCAAACACCACCCTCATGCTTTCGCCCGTGCATTCATCCAAATATCCACCAACCTCCACAAGGTAGTCAGAAGCCGTTTGCAGATAGAGATTGGTCATGGAGGCGTAATCCTGAGGGGTGAGCAATTCCATGAGCTCACGATGATTTTGCACTTCGCAAACAACGACCGTCCCCTCCACCAAAGCGCCCGGAAATTCGGCTGGCACATTCGAATTCAGCAACGCGGAAAAGTCCCCTTTGGAAACACGCTGCGCAAACAATCGTTCAATGATTTTTTTGCGGGCCCCACTCCGACTCCTCCCATACCCCATCCCAATCGCGTAGCTGATCAAAATCGCGAAGATCGAAGGGAAGGGGGAGAAGTAGATATTGTAAAGTGAGAGCACCTGGGAGCAGGTGATAAAAAGAAACACCGTGGCAAATGCCACCACCGACTTCAAAGCTGGCCTCGTGATGTCCACGGTTGTCCACGCAATCCCGAAAGCCAACAAAGCAAAAACCACAATCTGCGTCCCCAATGGCACAACGGTGGGCTTGGTCAACCCATAAATCTTGCGAAGCACAATATCCGGCGTGGTCGAAATCCAGCCTGTGGCCGTGAGCAGCAACACCAGCAATGCGCTGATCGTACCAATAAGTAAAGTGGCCTTGAGATACCTCATAGGGCGAGTGGGAAAGGGAATCGTCTAATCATGCCGGGTGAATCCCAAACATAAAGGGTCAGACTCCGCAGAATATCAAGCCAAGTATATGGAAATTAACGAAAACACCGATTTGCTCCACACCTGCTTCAACTCAATCGAGTGCTTCGGCACAAGGCTTTGCAAAACACTTTAAGCGAACCAGCCACTGAGACCCGATGCCCTTCAACGTGGCGTATATCGCAACGACGATCTGCAAAACACTTGAAGCGAACCAACCGCTGAGACCGCACTTAATAACCCCCAAATGCTCGCAGCTCCCAAAAGTCCAGCTGGTGTGAAATGATCTGAAGAGGCATCTCCCAGCGCCAAAATAGTCACAACCCCAGAGAACGCTCCCCAGCCTGTCCCGTAGAAAAATGCCAACCGCACACGCTCCTTCATAGAGCTCTCGGGCGGTGCCGCAAAATGTTCCAGCATGCCCACAGCTAAACCAATGCCGATTGCCACGAATGCCAGCCAAGGGGTCCCAGAAAACGTCGAGAAGAGAAAGGATGTAGTTAATGTGATATTGGGATTCATGTATGCTTACATAATAAGATAAACTAATGACAGTGCAACAAAAATCTTCGCCTTTTCGTAGATATATACCACTGGTTATCAATGATATGCTAGATTACCAGTTGCAGCATCCACGCAACAAGATGAGATTACAGTGTCCCTTGTATCAGGCGGGACATTGGCCTTTGAAAGGCCAGCCACGCTAGAAAAGGGGCACTTCTGCAAAAAACCGGAAATTCCAGAAGGGCGTAAAAGCGTTGGTTAGAAAGGGCTGTTAAACCGTTTGCCGCCGCTTCTCCAGCTCGGTCCGAATTTCTGCCATCCGTTCCGAGGTCAGCTTGTACCTTGCAAGCAAAAACAGGCCGATGCCTGAGCTGACAGCTGGCACCAGAGCAAACCAGATCCGCATGCCCATGATGGTTTCCGGAGGCTGATCGCCCTTGAGTTCCACGCGAAAACCGGTGCCTTCCAGGATCAGCCCGGAAAACAAAAAGGTGCAGGAGAGCATGGTTTTCATGATCCACCCCCCCACGGCCCCAAACATCCCTTCACGACGCAGCCCATTGTTTAGTTCATCATCATCGCAGATATCCGCTTTCATCGAACCTGTGAGGGTCCAAAAGCCCGCAGCCGCCGGTGCAGACAGGAGATAGACAATGATCACGAGGTAGGGGAGAGATTTGCTGTAGAGGAAAAAAGAGGAGAGAGAGGAGGTCATGCCGAGAATGATCAGAAACTGCAGCATGCGAACCTTGCCAATGCGCTTGGAAAGCGCTGTCAGGATCGGAATGGAAATGATGGCCAACACGGAAAAACAATTGGCCGCAATCGCGATCAACTCCGCCCCAGCCTTGGTGTCCCCCTCGTAAATATGATAATAAACAATGTAGGGACCGAGTGCATGCACCATCCCATTTCCCAACCCCATTGTCAGAATAATACCGGTCAGCACAAGGAACGGTTTGTTCTGAAGCGTCAGACGAAATCCCTTCCAAAAGGGAAATTTGGACTGACCGCTCGCGAGTTTGTAGTATCGCTCTTTGACAAAAATGGCGGGCAGAATTCCCCCAACAACGATGGCCCCTGCCAAAATGAAGCTCCAGTACCGCATGCCAGCCATGGTGTTGCCCTCAAAGACATCCGACTGTGCCAAGCGAAAGATCCACGGTAGGAAGAGCGTGAAGATGAAGCTGAACATCATCTTGTAACTCGAGACCACGGTGCGCTCGTTGTAATCCGGGGTCATCTCCAGCCCCAGCGTGTGATAGGGCACCACCTGGATCGTTGCGCAGAAATAGAAAATCAACATCGCGATCAGATAGTACGTAAACAGGGGCCACGTGTTTCCTGCCCATGACTCCGGCACAAACCAAATCAGAATAAACGAGCCAGCCGTCAAAAACGACCCCACAAAAATAAAAGGACGCCGTCTCCCCCAACGCGTGCGGGCATCGTCAGAGAGCTTTCCAATCAGCGGATCCGTAAACGCATCAAACAAGCGGGCAATCATTAGAACCAATCCCACCAAGGCCGGGTTTAAACCCAATGTGATGTTATAAATAGGGTTTGCCAGGCCTTTCACGCCATCCGAGGACAGCTGAAAACTCCCCGAACCGGCCCCATAAAAGAGCTTTTCGTGCAAAGGAACTTTGTCGGCTTTTGCGGTTTTTTCTGGAGAGGCACTCATGGTTTTTTAATGGGATCCCTGCGGACTTGAGTTTTCGTGGTGAGGAAAAGATCGGACCTAGCGATGTATCTAATGTTTGATATTCTAGCTACTTTGGTTTTTCGAATCTTGCAAGGGATCACTTAAGAAACGGGAGTGATTTGAAGTGGGTGATGTGGGTTGTCGGGGGGGAGCGATAGCTCCCTTTTGGAAAGCAAAAAAGTGGGCGGGCAAGGGACTGCCGCGCCCTACCCCGGGAAACGAGCTGGCGCACGCGCGAAGCGCTCATTTGCTGGGTAGGGATGGCGGTCCCTCGCCGTCCGTCGCTTGAGAGCAGAAGTGTGAGGGATGGCGGTCTCCACCTTCGCCAAGGCTACGGCGAGACAAGCCTTGCCCGCCCATTTGCCTCTTGTGAGTTTTGTCCATGACCTCACTCACATAAAATCATGCCCAAGCAATTGTGGGATGGGGCTTGCTTGACGTCGCAGTT
>JBGTLQ010000388.1:0-7569 GCA_041744075.1 Terrimicrobiaceae bacterium | reverse complement strand
ACCATCAAAGCGGCGCTTCGCGCTCGCGCCAGCTTTACCTGTGGTAGGGCTGGGCAGTCCCTTGCCCGCCCACTTTTTGCTTTCCGAACGGGAGCTTCCTTTGTGGTGCAGGCTTTGATTGCCGCAGCGCCGGAGGGAACGGGTGCTCACTACTATCGCACAGCCACAGGGAATGAAATTGAGCTCGTTCTCACACCACCCAGGGAAAAGCTGTGGGCGGTTGAAATCATGAGAAGTTCATCCCCTAAGGTTGAGCGGGGTTTTCATCTGGCGTGCGAGGATCTAAATCCTGAGAAACGTTTTGTGGTTTATCCCGGCAATGACCGTTTTCCCCTCTCAAAAGAGATCGAGGTGATCGGGGAGCAGACCGTAAAAGGCCGTGTTGCGTGGAACGATTCGTTGACAGGTCGATAGCTCGCAACGATACTGTGAAAATAAAAAATATCACAGTTGCTGTGGATGATGAGATTTATCACAGAGCCCGGATTCGTGCTGCCGAATTGAGCACCTCTGTCTCCGCTTTGGTTGCCGGTTTTCTCAAAAAAACTGCTGAGGAAGAAACCGCCAATGAACGATTGATGCGGTTGGAACGCGAAACCATAAAACGTATTCAGAAAAGGCAAGGCACATTTTCCGCCGAAAACCGTATGAAGCGTGATGAACTGTATGACTGTCATGCGCTTCGTTGATACCAACATTCTTTTATGTCGAATCAGTTCTGTGCCGACTGAGGCTGGCAAGAGGGCGGTGGCAGAGCGAATTCTCGAATCGGAGGATCTCCAACTCTCCGTGCAAGTGCTTCAGGAATTTTACGTTCAAGCCACACGGGCTTCACGGAAGGATGCCCTTTTGCATGCGGAAGCAGTGGCTTTGATCAATAGTTGGAAACGATTTCCGGTCCAAGAACTCAATGTCGCCCTGATGGATGCGGTTCTCATCGCGAAAAACCGATGGCAACTCTCCGACTGGGACGCTGCGATCATCGAGGCCGCTCGAATATCAGGTTGTGAAGTCGTTCTCTCTGAAGACCTCAGCCATGGCCAAAACTATGATGGCGTCACAATCCTCAACCCCTTTTTGGAGTAGGATTCTTACGCCTTCTCGACCTGCCAGTATTCCAGATCGACCGGGGCCTCGCGGCCGAAGATGGTGACGGACACGCGGAGTTTGCCGCGTTCGGGGTCGATCTCTTCGACGACACCATTTTGGTTCTGGAAAGGGCCGTCGGCCACTTTGACTTTGTCGCCAACTTCGAAGCTGATCTTGGGCATGATCGAATCTTCGCGCTCTTTGACTTGAGCCAAGAGTCCTTCGACCTCTTTGGCGCGCATGGGCGTTGGACGGTCTTTGGTCCCGGCAAAGCCGAGGACACCATCCGTCTCGCGGATGAAGTACCAGGTTTTTTCGATGAGGCCATTGTTCTCGTCGAGAAGGTGCATGTTCACGATGAGGTAGCCGGGGAAAAATTTGCGGGTTGTTTCCGTCTTTTTCCCGCGCTTGATTTCTTGAACCCTTTCGGTCGGAATCAAGACCTCAAAAACATGATCTCCGAGTTCATCCCGCTTGATGCGCCGGTCGAGGTTTTCTTTTACTTTTTGCTCGTGACCGGAAAGGACATGAACAACAAACCACTGGTCTCGCGGGGCAATAGGCATAATCGGAATGAAGGGATGGGGTTGTGGCCGGTGGCTGTTTGGAAACTTATTAGCGAACGAGGTAATCCACGATGTTCACCAAGATGAAGTCGAAGAACGCGATGTATCCACCAAGGATGAGCATCGCGATCAGGACGACTTTTGTGGAGTCACCAAGTTCCTTGAATTTGCGAAAGCCTTTTTCGTTGGGATCCCATGGCCACTGGGCCTTGGAGAGTTCCCCGCGAACTTCGCCGACAAAGATTTTGAATTTGGTGAACATATAAAGAGCGATGGCTTAACGAAATAACATTCAGGACAGGAGGGACTCGAACCCCCAACAAACGGTTTTGGAGACCGCTACTCTACCAATTGAGCTACTGTCCTAGGATGTTAAGATGGCTTTATTGATCAGGCAATGATGTCGGCCACACGCCCGGCACCCACGGTGCGACCACCCTCGCGGATAGCGAAGCGGATGGTTTTTTCCATGGCGATTGGGGTGATGAGTTCGACTTCAATGGAAACGTTATCACCGGGGATAACCATTTCAACCCCTTCGGGCAATTTGATCGATCCGGTCACGTCCGTGGTACGGAAGTAGAATTGAGGACGGTAGTTTGAGAAGAACGGGGTGTGGCGTCCACCTTCGTCTTTGCTCAACACATAAACCTCAGCTTTGAACTGGGTGTGAGGAGTGATGCTGCCTGGTTTGGCGATCACTTGGCCGCGCTCGATGTCGTCTTTCTTGATACCGCGAAGGAGAACACCCACGTTGTCGCCAGCTTCAGCGCTGTCGAGGAGGCGGCGGAACATTTCGATGTCGGTGACGGTCGTTTTGGCGGTCGGACGGATGCCGACAATTTCGACTTCTTCCATCTTTTTGAGGATCCCGCGTTCGACGCGGCCGGTGGCAACAGTTCCACGACCTTCAATGTTGAACACGTCTTCAACAGGCATGAGGAATGGCAGATCTTTCGGCCTTTCAGGCTGTGGGATGTATTCGTCAACAGCGGCCATGAGGTCGGTGATGGCTTTTTCGTATTCTGCGTCACCTTCGAGAGCTTTGAGGGCGCTGCCTTTGATGATTGGGATGGTGTCGCCAGGGAATTCGTATTTGCTGAGGAGCTCACGAACTTCCATTTCGACGAGTTCGAGAAGGTCCTTGTCATCGACCATGTCCACTTTGTTCAAGAAAACAACCATGGATGGCACACCGACCTGACGGGCAAGAAGGATGTGTTCGCGGGTCTGAGGCATGGGGCCATCAGCAGCGCTGCAAACGAGAATGGCTCCGTCCATTTGGGCGGCACCGGTGATCATGTTTTTCACATAATCGGCGTGACCGGGACAATCCACGTGGGCGTAGTGACGATTGGCGGTCTCGTATTCGACGTGAGCTGTGTTGATGGTGATTCCGCGTGCTTTCTCTTCAGGAGCAGCGTCGATTTCATCATATTTTTTTGCTGTGGCTCCACCAGTTTTGGCGAGCACGGTGGTGATCGCTGCGGTGAGAGTGGTTTTGCCGTGATCAACGTGGCCGATTGTGCCGATGTTGACGTGTGGTTTGTCGCGTTTGAATTGTTCTTTAGCCATCTTTGTTTTTTGTTGGGATTATTTTGGTGGACTCGTTTTTGCTGCGGTGGAGCCCATGACCGGGATTGAACCGGTGACCTCGTCCTTACCAAGGACGTGCTCTACCAACTGAGCTACATGGGCATTGTCAGCATTAGGCCGCTTGTAAAGAACGAAGTCACCGGTCGGTTTCCCCGCTCCCAGAGGGATTGGTTGGCATGCGCCTACAGTCCACCTGTTAGAAGGGGAATGAGAACCTACTAGAGATCGTGAGGGTGTCAAAGCCAAAAATTACGGTTTATGAAGAGAAAATTTTAGGGGGTGAATCTGCCACGTCAAGGCTCGTCAATCTTCGCCTTCGCTCGGGTCCATTGACATTGGACTCGGTAAGCAATAAGTGGGCGGGCAAGGGACTGCCCAGCCCTACCATCAAAACGGGCTCTTCGCGCTTACGCCAGCGTGTTCTTACCCGGGTAGGGCATAGGGTTGTCGCATCATTCCCATGCAACTCGGTTTTTTCGGCACCATTCTTGGGCGCCAGCATGGCCTTTGCGGGCGGCGGATTGAAACCATTTCCTGGCCTCGGCGGGCTGCTTTTTTCCAGTGAGTCCCTCATGATAGGCGATGGCCAGATTGTACATGCAAAGCGGGTCTCCGAGTTGGGCGCCTTCGTTCCAAAGCTGGAAAGCCTTTTCAGGATTTTTGGGAGTTGCCCAACCTTTGGCATGCATAACGCCGAGCTTGGCCTGCCCTTGCAAGGAGCCCATGGCTGCGGCTTGGGTGAAAAGCCGAAAGGCTTCCTTCTGGTCAGAATCCACCACACCGGGCACGCCCGCAAGGGTGAGGTCACCGAGGAGAACAAGCGCTGCGGGGTGGTTAAAAGCTTCGGCGGCGCGGAGAAGCTCAACGGCTTTGGCGCTGTCCTTCGTCACGCCTTTGCCATAAGCCAAGCATTCGGCGAGGGCATACATGGAATCTGTATCGCCTTTGTCAGACCCTTGTTGGAACCACCGGACCGCTCCCTCAAAGTCGGGCCGTTCAACGCCAACACCACTTGCCAACATGAGGCCGGATTGTGTCATGGCCTCGGTCTGGCCCAACGCAGCTGCCGTCTCAAACCACTGGAGCGAAGCTGCCGGTTCAGTGGCCCGGAGGTTTTCCGCCAAGATCATCTGCGCGGAGACAACGCCTCGCGCGGCGGCCATTTCGAGAGGTTTCCGAAGGCTTGCAAATCTCCGCGCGTCCATACGAAAGGCTCCTGACCTCATCATCGCCGTGATCATTTCCAGTTGTTCTTTGGCGGCTGGGGAGATGGATGCCACCCTGGCATAGTTTTCAATGGCTGTGGGGTAATCATCACGCAGTTTCGCTTCCTCAGCCAAACGAAAATACTCGCCACCCGGATCAGGCGTTGCTGTCGGTTCTGGGGGGGGGTCAGGGGGGGGAGTTGGGGAAGGGACTGGAGTTGATGAGGGAACTGTGGTGGGGAATGGTTCCGTTGGTTTTTCTATGAGCGCCAGGGTTTCTGTTTTGGGGCGAGTGAGAAAATAGAGTGATGTGCCAACGGTCGCGATGAGGACAAGCAAAACAATGCCAGCGATCACGAAGGGCATTTTGCTGTGGGCAGATGGGAGGGGAGGAGGTTGCAAATTGGTGGTCACATTTTGCGGCACCAAGGGTTGCGATTTTTGCGAGGGTGGTTTTTGTGGGCTGGATCCCAATTCTGGCAGGAGTTGTGCGATGAGGGCGCTTGCGGAGGTGACAGAACTCTTGCCCTCATGAGCGGAAAGCAGAAGGTCATTGGCTTCGGCAGAAAGCGATGAGATCGGGGTCCAACCCCCTTTGCTTCGGATGCCGCCAAACATCTCATAGGCAATTCCCGCTAACGCGGCGGCCAGCGCGATGGGCTTGGAAGGAGGCGCCGTGTTTCCGACAATCGTGGCTGCTGTGGCAAACAAATCGCTCTGTTCCGGCCATGCTCCCAAAATCGCGGCCCGGAGGTGTGTGGTCGAATGTAGCGGCTCGCGAATCACGTCTTGGGGAGATAGCAAAATGTCCCCCATGTTGATGGATTGCACGGAGAGACCCGCTTCACACAAAGCATCAAAGCCGCGTGCGATCTGACCAAGTAGTGTGCCTGCCTCCCAAGGTGGGAGGCTACGGCGAGTTTTTAAAAGATCCAGCAACGTCAGCCCCTCGATCCATTCGGTGACGAGCGCGCAGCGTTTGCCATCATTTTCAACCCCGTGGACGCTGACCACATGGGGAGAGAGAATTTCGCGGAGGGTGTTGACGCGTGAAGCAAGGTCCTCCGAGGAACCCACAGACTCTTCGTAAAAAATCAGGCCAACCGGCGATTTATCCGTCAGCCGACTCGCGCGTTGAATCGTGGCATGGGACAAAATGATTTGCTGTGGATCCAGCAGGTAGCGCCATGCAAAAACATTCTGCTGATCGACGCCTTCCAGCAGGCAGACCGTGCCCTGAAGTCCATCGCGGGGGTTTTCAAGCGACTCTTGGACTTCTTCCAGTGCTGCCCGAAGTTCGGCAGGTGTTTGGAACCGCTGGGCTGGATCCTTGGCCAACATTTTTGTAAGGATCGGCTCGAAGGCGGCAGCCTCCTGCGGCAAGTCTTCCAAGGGAGGAGGCTGGGCAAGGTGCTTGGAAAGGACTTGAGCCAGTGATCCTTCAAATGGTGCCCGTCCGGCCAGCATGGCAAAAACCGTCACACCGAGGGCATAAATGTCAGATCGAATATCCGTCTCTTCGTTGTTGATTTGTTCGGGGCTTGCGAAATGAGGAGTGCCTTGAAAACCGGCTGCTGAGGCCGCTGCAAGGGTCTCGCCGGTGAATTCCCCGCCCACCAATTTGGCCAAACCGAAATCAATGAGTTTGACTTCGGTTTCTCCATCCCTGTGGGTGAGCATGATATTTGAAGGCTTGATGTCCCGGTGCACAAGTCCGACCCGGTGTGCGGCGGCGAGCGCCTTCGTGACACCCATTGCGATATTCAGAACTTCCCGCCAATCCAGCGAGCCCTTCGATTTTAGTTCCGCATCGAGAGTGGTCCCCTCGACATATTCCATCACATAAAAAACCTCCCCTTCCTCTTCACCGAGGAAAAGCACATTCGCAACATTGGGGTGACGCAACGAGGCTGCCGTGCGGGCCTCTCTCAGAAATCGCTGCCTCGCAACACTGTCAGCAAGCAGGGAAGGAATGATGACCTTGAGCGCGACCGGGCATCGCAAGTTGGTGTCTGTGGCCCGATAGGTGACCCCCATCGCGCCGCGTCCCAATACCACGGGAGCCCCCGATTCGTTGGTCTCCACTTCGAAGTGCTGAAATCTGATCGACGCACTCACCGATTTGTCGGTTTGGAGCCCCGGCCTTCAAGGAACGCAGAGACAATGAACAGACCCGCTGCAATGCAAATGCAGGAATCCGCGACATTGAATGAGGGCCACCTGCCATAAAGAGGCAGAATAAAATCCAAAAAATCGACCACATGACCATGCAGAACGCGATCAGTAAGGTTCCCCGCCACACCGGAGAGGAGCAGCGCAGCGCCCACTTTGGATGGGGCATCTTTGAAGGATCCCCGCCGGATCAGAAATCCAATCACAACAAGCGCCACAGCGGACAGGACCAGAAAAAAGGTGTTGGCCCCTTTCATCATCCCAAACGCGGCACCCGTATTATAAACGTGCACGATGTTGAAAAAACCGGGAATGACCGGAATCACAGCCTCGGGGTCCACTTTCCAGAGCACCGCCGCCTTGGTCACTTGATCCAGCACATAGAGTGGCAGGGCAAGTTTTAGCAGGAGCGATTTCATGGGCGCGGAAATTCAGGATGCTGGAACAAACCCGGCAACTGCCGTTGAGCATCGGTCGCAGAGGTGCGTTTCACCAACATCCGGCACCAAACGCCAACACCGTTCGCAGCCGGCGTGTGAGGATTTTTCGAGCCTTGCGGAAATTTCGGAGCCCTCCTCGAATCGCAGTTCGCTGATGATAAAAAATTCCTCCAACTCGGCGCGAGCGGGTTCCAGTCGCGCCAGCGTTTCGGCAGGGGCCGTGAGCGTGATGAGGGCCTCCAACGGCTTCGTGATCGTTTTGGCCTGACGCGCCGGTTCGATGGCCTCTTGGTATACCACGCCCCTCAGTCGCAACCATTCCTCCATTTGGCTTTCGAGAGCCGCGTCACGAAGGTCCTCGGACACCTCAGGGAATAATTCCAAATGCACACTGCTTCGATGACCCGCATGTCCCCACGCTTCCTCAGTCGTAAACGAAAGAACAGGCGCAAGCAGGCAGTTCACGGCATCGAAGCAGGTTTTCATGACCGACTGCGAAGC
>JBGTLQ010000387.1:0-24144 GCA_041744075.1 Terrimicrobiaceae bacterium | reverse complement strand
GCAGGTGCCTTCGCCGACTTCGCTCTTCACGGTGATCGTTCCGTGGTGTCCGTCGGTAATGATCTTGTAGGCGATTGACAGGCCGAGCCCGGTTCCTTTGCCCACCGGCTTGGTCGTGAAAAAAGGATTGAAGATTTTCTCTCGGGTGGCCGCATCCATTCCCATGCCATTATCGGTGAATGTGAGAGTCAACGCGTCGTCGGTTTCTGTTCCTTTAATTTCGAGGTGACCATTCTGCTCAACAGCCTGGGCCGCATTCATAACCAGGTTCAGGAAAACCTGGTTTAATTCTGACGGTCGGCACTTGATCGGCGACAGGTGGTCGAGTTGACAGTCGATTGTCATTTCGGTCTTCGCGGCGGCTCCGGCGATTTCCAGCGTGCTCTCCATACACTCCTTCAATGAGACGATTTTTTCCTCTGCTTCGTCCAGGCGTGAGAAGTTGCGCAGGTTTTCGACGATGTGCTTAACGCGCTTCAGTCCATCGACCGAGCTATCAAGCAAGCTGTCGAGGTCACCGGAAATAAACTCCACATCCGCCTTTGCACTCAGTTTCGCAGCGGTCGCTTTTAGGGCTTCGTTCCCGGAGCTGCCGACTGCCTCATTCAATTGCTGGAAGGCTTCTTTTAAGTCATGGGACATTTGCCGGAGCGCATGCATGTTGCTGGCGATAAAGGCGACCGGGTTATTGATCTCGTGCGCGACGCCGGCGACCATCTGCCCGAGGGCATTCATCTTTTCGGAGTGGATCAGCATCGATTGCGTTTCCTGGAGGGCTTGCAGAGTTTTCTCCAACTCTGCCTGCTTCGCGGCCGTTTCCAGCCGGGCCTCTTCCCGGTCGGTCACGTCGTTCTGCACCCCGACAAAGTGTGTCAACTCGCCTTCTTCGTTGCGAATGGGGGAGATGATGAGCTCATTCCAGAAAAAGGTACCGTCCTTGCGGTAGTTTTTCAGCAATACCTGACAGTTTGTGCCCGACTCTAAAGCCTCGCGGATGACACGCCGGGCGTCTTGATCACGATCGTCTGCCTGCAAAAACCGACAGTTCAAGCCCAGGACTTCTTCCGCCGGATAACCGCTCATTTTGCTAAATGCCCGGTTCACATAAATCAGCGGCATGTCCGGTTTTCCCGCATCCGAAATCGAAATCCCGCAGCTTGTCGATTCCATGGCCGCATCATGTAGCGCTAATTCGCGCTGGATGTGGACGAGGGCATCCGTCTCAGGATTTTTCATAACAAAATACGGTCTTCGTGGTTGGAAGGCGGGAGGGATCCATTGTGCGAATTCATGCCACGAGGCGCGGGAGACCTTTATATGGAAAAGGCAGCCCGCTGACAAGCAGCCTATTCGCTTATTATCACGCTTGAGCGGTCCGGCAGGTGGCGCGAGTGCAAAGCTCCTCGCGCCCGGAATCAACGGGTTGCGCACCATCCAAATTTTGTTTACGGAATTGGTTTATTACCGAAAAGGTGAGCAACTGGCTCCCTGCACCAAACGACACCATTTACCTCGTGATGCGCCTCTACTGGCCAAAGACCGAGGCCCCCTCCGTGCTGCCTCCGGGTGAGGGCAGTTGGAAGCCGCAGCGGGAGTGGATCGCGATGGCTTTGGTCAAAATCACTTCGCTGGGAAGAATTCTGCAGCGCGGCCAAAGCTTGAGAGTCAGATAATCTGACAGATCTTGGGGCTTCAATGGGACTTTGAACCGATGCAGTGCCACCGACGAAAATTCCTGAATGACCTGCCACCTCACAAACCAGCCAAAACCAGAAAGTAGATCCTTCGCTTTCCGTTGCTTGGCGGGAGAGTCTGCTGTGAAGGCAGTTTGAATTTGAACTGCACTTGATGCCGCCTTCAAAAGGTCACCGGCGTGAACGACGCCGACTGTCAGCCGCACTTCCCGCTCGCCGCCTAGCTCCACAAGCTGACTTCTCGTCGGAGGCATACGTAACAAGTGTTGTGTCAATGCATCACCGGCCAGCAACCGCGAAGGGAGGGGTGGTGGATTTGCAGGGAGGGACTTTTCCGGATCCACCCGGGCTCGGCACTTTCATCCACAAACGCGACGCCGATGGGCATGTCGAGTTGTTCGTCTGCAAGCAGGGTCATTTCCTCGCGCGCCTGATCGGAGACGGCAATCCATTCTTCCTTTAGCGCGAAGGGATCGAGCCTGCGGGCCTTGATTTTATCGAGTTCAACAGGATCTATCCTCGCGAAGCGGATCATCATTTTCAGCAAGGACAGCGGATTGAATCCCGGATCTTTTCCGCAGGCGGCCCAAACGATTGCTTCCAGGGGATATTGGCGGGACAGTTCAACCATATCGACATAATCGCGGGTCTCCATGCGGGCCGAGAGCGCCAGTGCCTTGTTGGTCGCCATGTCAAACAAGTGCAGCCTCCACCCCAACAGATCGTCGGGCACAATCGGAAAAAACCGGAAGGCCGAGTCGTGTGCCCAATCGAGTTCGACATTGGAATTGTCACGACGGACCCGGGCCTTGCGGAACGAGGACGGTTTCGACCACTCATCATTGCGTTCGATCTTTTCGACATGGAACCCGGCGGCTTCCAGCGCAGTCACGTCTTTCTCGCTCGCAACAACCAGATCATCCACGGCCTCATGGAAAACATCAAAGTCGTGCGAGTAGCGGGCGGAATCCTCCGGCGCATTAAGCACCAGACCGCCTGCAAAATGGCTGGCCTCCGAGCGGTTGCCAACCAGGACCGCAAGGACTTCCTTTTGAAACGGTGTTAAAGGCATTTTTTCAATTCCTTCGCCGCCGCCCAGGCGCGTTTGTCTCCGTATTCCCTCAAATGCTCGATCACCAGACGCGCATCGTCCTCGTATTGCACCTTGGCCTCTGGATGCCAGAACCAGAAACACTCGGAAAATTTGCGCACGAGTTCGGTGGCAAGCGCCACCACCTCGGGCGATGCCGGCACGCGAATCGGATAACTTGCGACTGGTTCCTCGACTTTCATAAAACAACCGTAGCCCCGATCGAAGCCGCCGACAATCCGGAACCTTTCTCCCTCGACGCCGTGCTGGAGCAGCTGACCGAAAACACGAACTAGCCGTTCAGAGAGAAGCATGAGATGATATTCCCTTTGAAAGCTCTGCATATTATTACGGCATTGATTGAGATGGGGGCTGGCCTCGACTCCACGGTGTGTTGTTGTGGCCGACTGCTATTCTCCATGCGGTGGTAGCCATTTGGTGTGTTGCCAGCCTTTTGCAAAAGAGCTTTAGTCAAGCGAGTCAATGAAATTCCCAGCCCTTGCCTTCTCGATTCTGGTGTGTGTCCCCCCAATTCACGCTGCTGATCCCTTGGTGGGCTCATTTGGTCCGACCGTCGCCAATCCCGTCAAACCACCTGGCCCGGCCCCCGAGGGGATGGTCTGGATTCCTGGTGGAGAATTTTCCATGGGGGCAAATGGCACAGTGGGAGATGTCGCGATGTGTTCGCCCGCCACGGTTGGCGACACGCAGCCGATTCACCGTGTGGCGGTTGATGGGTTCTGGATGGACGCAACCGAGGTCACGAATGCTCAATTCGCGAAATTCGTCGAAGCCACCGGATACCGCACCGTCGCTGAGATCGCACCAACGAAGGAGGAGTTCCCCACAGCCCCCCCGGAAAACCTTGTTGCCGGCTCGGTGGTGTTCACGCCCCCGGCGGGGCCGGTCCCTCTTGACAACCATTTTCAATGGTGGAGTTACGTCAAAGGAGCCAACTGGCGACACCCGGAAGGACCTGAAAGCAGCATCAAGGGCCGTGAGAATTTTCCCGTCGTGCAGATCGCTTACCCTGATGCCCTTGCCTATGCGGCGTGGGCGGGGAAACGGCTGCCGACCGAGGCGGAGTGGGAATTTGCCGACCGGGGCGGGCTGACGGGAAAACTCTATGCCTGGGGCGATGAGTTCCAGCCCGATGGCAAATTTATGGCGAATACCTGGCAGGGAAAATTCCCGGTCAAAGACACCGGCGAGGACGGTTTTGTGGGCCTGGCCCCGGTGAAGTCATTTCCTCCAAACGGCTATGGACTTTACGATATGGCGGCGAATGTCTGGGAATGGTGCAGCGACTGGTATCGCCCCGACACCTATGAAGGCCATGTCGCAGCGGGCCCTTTGACAAAAAATCCAAAAGGCCCCGATTCCTCATTCGATCCCTCCGAACCCGGGGCCCCTAAACGTGTGCATCGCGGCGGATCTTTTCTCTGCACCGACCAGTATTGCACACGCTACATGGTCGGAACCCGCGGCAAGGGCGACCCTTTCACGGGAACAAACCACCTTGGTTTCCGCTGTGTGAAAGATCCAAAATGAAACCGCTTTCCTCCCTGGCTTGCACAAAACGTATAGCAACTCCCGCTAGGTTAGCACAGACTACAAATCCTCCTTTTCTTTTCATCTTGTGAAATCTCCTAACCTCTCTTTGCCAGCCGACCATGGCGTTCGTCGGGAAAACCAAATCCCAATCGCTGGGGCAGGATTCCCAAGCAAGTTTTTTCGGTATCTTCTGAGCGCACTCCTGCCGCTGGCTTCGACACTCGTGACCCATGCGGGAGAAGTGTCCAAGCCGGTTCCGGAGAGTCCCACCAAACATTCCTTTCTTGATCCAGTTGAGGACTTTGTGAGGGACTCGATCCTGGATCCCAAGACACCCTTCGAATTGGTGCCCGGCAAGGATCCCAATGGATGGGGATTCGTGCTCGAGCCATACGCATGGGCTCTGGGGCTCAACGGCGACCTCGGGTTAAAGGGCCTTCCCGCCGCTCATATCGACTTCAGCAGCCGCACCATCCTCCAGCATCTCGATTGGGGCATCTTCCTGCGTGGAGAGATCCGCAAGGGCCGGTGGGGTGTGCTTGCTGACGGCTATTATGCCGCGCTATCGGCATCCGCCAACATCGATAACCGCATCTATGACAATGTGAATCTGGACCTCCAGCAATCCATCGTCTCCCTGGCGCTCGCCTATCGCATTATTGACGACCGGCGAGGGTTCCTCGACCTTTATGCTGGCGTCCGATATAATTTTATCGGGGCACAGGTTGACGCCTCACTCAATGAATCCCGCATCAATGACATCGGGACCAATGCTGCAAATGCCATCGGAAACCGCATTGACGCCCGGCTGGACAGTGCTCTGACTGCCATCCAAGCCCAAGTCGCGCAGAAGCTGCAGGGTGCCGCCGACGCGGTTGCAAATGCCGAAATCGGAAGGGTCCGCCCTCGTGATTTGGAACAGCAGATTCTGAGAGACCGTGACCTGCGCAAGCTGGTTAGTGACGGTATCATCCTTCGATCACTCGGCGATGGAGAAGTCCGGAAGGCTCTCGCAAGCTACATCCGGGCCTCTGCAGCTGCCAAAGCCGCCCGCGCTAGTGGTGAGATAAGAAGCAATCTGGATGCCGCTGCAGCAAACGCAAAAAAGAAGCTGGGCAAGGCCATCGCAAACCGTATCGAGGATGCCACACCCACCTACGATGCCGGAGACCAATATTGGTTTGACCCGATCATTGGCCTGCGAGGACAGGTTAACTTCACACGATGGTTGTATCTTGCGGCGCAGGGGGACGTTGGGGGCTTCGGAGCAGGCTCGCAGATCGCATGGAATGTGCAGGCCTCCCTTGGTGTCAATTTCACCCGCAACATTTTTGCCGAACTCGGCTATCGCTATATGTATGTCGATTACGAGAATAATGGATTTCTCTACAACATGAATTCTTATGGACTCTACAGTTCCATTGGATTCAAATTTTGAGACCTGCCGACGCTGCTATTGACAAAAAGAAATAAGAGGATCGCGGGATTTGGCATCAACATCAGAAAGTCCGTGGGCGCAACAGGGTCCCCATTTCCGCGACTCAACTTTGGTCCAAGTTCGAGGATCTCCGACCATGACCACCCCTCTTCAGGTACATCAATATCTGCCTTTTTCAGCGCATCCAAATTCATATAAAGCACGTGACCGTGGGCGTTCAGGTGAATCGCAAAATACCGGCCATCCCGCTCAAACACTTTCTCGGCGGCTGGCATGAACGGATCCTTCTCCCCCAAAGTCTTGGCAAGATCAGTCAGGTCGGTGAGCACTCTGCGCCAGGCCCAACCGTCATACACAGTCAGCTCCACCATGATCACATCCGGGGCCACATTCCCAATCATCATCGCTTGGATCTTTTCGGTGTATCGCATGCCCACCGGCAATATCCTTACCCGAATATCCGGGTTCAATTTTTCGAAGGCCTTAATGACCTTCCTCTCCACCTCCATTTGTTTGGTGGAACTCCAGAACGAATACTGGATTTCCGTTTGGCCATGAGCTGGCCGCTTCCCTGTCTCTGGACCACAACATTTAAGATTTTTTGTTTCCCCATTTTTTCGCGGCAGGTCATGGTTTCGTGTCATGTCACAAGTCGAGCAACTTAGAGAAGCGTTACGTCTCTCCCCGGAGAACGTACCTTTATTGATTCTTTTTGGTGAGGCCTGCCTTTCGGAGTTTGCGCCGGATGAAGCGGTGCAGGCCTTTCGAAAAGCTGTGGAGTTGGACATGACCCAATCTCAAGCAAAAATCGGGTTGGCTCGGGCGCTGCATCAGTCGGGGAAAACCTCTGAGGCCATCGTTCGGTTGGAATCCCTTGTGGAATCTGCGCCCAAGAACGCAGATGCATGGTTGCAATTGAGTCGGCTGTTTATGGCGGAGGGGCACCGTGAGCGGGCGCTTGAGTGTTACGAAAAATCGCTGAAGCTCCCGGGAGGGCGTCAGGATGTGGGGTTGGAGCAGGAGCTTTATATTCAAGGTGCTCCCACAAAATCATCAGGAGATGACGAGGTACGCAAGGGGCGGGTGACCAGTGAGGGCTGGGAGTCTCAGGGCGACGAGTCTTCAGACTTTGAGGAGCAGTCGCTGGAAAAACCGGATGTGACCTTTGAGGACGTGGGGGGCATGGAATCCGTGAAGGAAGAGATCCGCATGAAAATTCTCTACCCTCTGAAAAACCCAGATCTCTTCAAAGCCTATGGCAAAAAAGCGGGTGGGGGAGTCCTGCTTTATGGCCCTCCCGGATGTGGAAAGACGCTCATTAGTCGTGCGGCCGCCGGCGAAATCGATGCCGGGTTCCTTGGGATTGGGATCCACCAAATCCTTGATCTTTATATCGGTGAGAGCGAAAAAAATTTGCACGGGATCTTTGAGACGGCCCGTCAGAACTCACCGACCATCCTGTTTTTTGACGAGGTGGATGCCCTGGCCGCCGACCGCCGCGATCTCCGCAAAAGCGCTGGGCGAACACTCATCAATCAATTTCTCGCCGAGATGGATGGCACAGCTTCGGACAATGAAGGCGTTCTGATCCTTGGGGCGACCAATGCCCCATGGCACATCGATCCGGCCTTCCGCCGCCCGGGACGTTTTGATCGTATCATTTTTGTTCCGCCACCGGATGAACCCGCGCGGGCCTCCATCATCGAAGTTCTTGCCAAGGGGAAACCGATCAGCGGTTTGGACACCCAAGCTTTAGCAAAAAAGACGAAAGATTTTTCCGGAGCGGACCTGAAAGCGATCTTTGATGCGGCCGTGGAGCGGGGCTTGGCCAAGGCGATGAAGTCCGGTCAGATTGCCCCGATCTCCACCAAGGATTTGCTGGATGCTGCGGCCTCGATCAAACCATCCACCAAGGCATGGTTCGAAAGCGCCAAAAATTATGCGCTGTATTCGAATCAGGGTGGATTCTACAACGACGTGCTCAATTATCTCGGGATTTCCAAATGAGCCTTTCGCCGCAATCCCAACGAGGGCAGGTTTTTCTTGAGCAGGGACGTTTCCCAGAGGCCGAAAAGTATTTCCGGGAATCCTTGGCCGAAGAGCCGAATGACCCGGCGGCTCTTTACTTTCTTTCAGTGTGTCAGGCCCGTCAGGATAGACAGAAAGAAGCTCTAGCCAGCATTGATCGAGCGCTGGCGTTGGAACCCGAGGCGGGGGATCTTCATGCTTTTCGTGGACTGTTGCTCACCGACCTTCGGCGACCATCCGATGCCATGAAATCTGTTGAGGAGGCGCTACGGCTCGAACCTGATTCCGACTATGCCTGGTCTTCTCAGGCCTCGGTGTATCTCTCGCTCAAACAATGGGCCAAAGCGGAGGCGTCCGCTCGTAAAGCCCTGGATCTTAATCCTGACAACGCCTCAGCTGCCAATCAGCTTGCACACGCCCTCCGTCTCCAGAATCGGCTTCAAGAAAGTTCTGATCAGACCGCCTACATGCTCGGCCAAAACCCCGAGGACCCGGACACCCGAATCACCGCAGGCTGGACCGATCTTCAGCGTGGTGACAACAAAGCGGCTGAAGCCCATTTTTTGGAGGCTCTTCGCTTGGATGCGGAAAATGAAGCAGCCCGAGAAGGTTTGAAAGAAGCCTTTCGTGCAAGGTCACCCATTTATCGCGCCTATTTGAACTATTGCTTCTTCCTCCAGCGATTCACCGAGGGAAAACAGTGGTTAATCATCATTGGCCTGATTTTTGCGGTTAACTTTGCGGATGCCGTCCTTCCACGACCTCTCGCGCTTTTGGTGGTGGTTCTCTATTTCTTGTTTGTGCTTTGGGCCCATGTCGCGCGGGCCGTTGGCAACCTCCAACTCTGCTTCGACAAGTTTGCGCGTCATGCTCTCAGTCTTCCCGAAAAGCTGGAAGCCTGGGTTGTTGGTGGCGGTGTCGTAGTGGGACTTCCGCTCTTTTTGGGTGGCTTGGCTTTGGGCAGGCCACCGCTTTTTATCGTGGGGTTAACGCTGATCGCGATCTCCTTCCCTTTTGCCTACACATTCACCAACAAAGCCCCAGCGGGCAGAATCCTCTTTGGGCTCACTGGCGTGTATGTCCTCATGGTTGGTATGGTCAATACGGCTGCCGCACTCGGATATATCCAAGAGTCACCCGCGCTTTCGGGAGCAACCATCGCTGCATGGATTGCTGTGATGCTCGTGACCTGGCTGGCCAATGTCCGTGCGCTCAATCGAAGGTGAGGTGCAGATAAGTCTGCATCCGAGGCAGGGCGGGGAAGCATCACAATGAAGGGCATGGAGGGGAAAGGAAGCTACCATGGCGATTAAAATCGCCACTCCGTATGGGGTTTACGGAACGGCGAATTCATTCGCTGCACATAATAAGAGTGCCACCTGTGGCGGAGCAGGTGAGGTCAGCGATTAAATATCCTCATGGTCAGGGTGAAAATTGCTTTTCCAAGGACTCATAAGTGTCGCCAAGGCCTCCTTTGCGTTTCTTACGATTGGCCACCCGTGGGCAAAGCAGATCGTTGAGAAGGAAAATTCCAGCAGCTTGGGCAGAGCCACAGCCAGCTGACCAGGATTGTCACAATACTTAGCAGGGAGGATTGCCATCCCGTCCAAGTGAATGATGGCATCGCCAAAAATTAACACGTCATCAGCAAACAAAGCTGACTCACCTGTGGCTCCGCCGGGCAAATCAATGATTCGGGCACCGAGTTCCGACACTTCGCCGGGAACCACCCAGTAATCGGCCTCAATTTCGGATTTTGAAGAAGCTGGGGCGTAGATCGGAATTCCAAACCGAGTTTTCCATGACAAGGAATCTCGTTGATGATTTCCGCTTGTGAGGTAAATGGCTGAGGGTTCTCCCAACTCCTCCGTTGCTGGTGCTGAGAGTGGAATTGGGTCAATCACAAGAAGTCCTGTCGGAGTTTGAATGGCGGTTGAGCAGCAATCCACTTTTGTGGTGGCATCATATCCACCCCAGACCGCCAAGCCCGGGCGAACCCACTGGATTTCTTCAATCGGCTTCACCCTCGCATCACATGCTCATGCCGCCATCCACAGCCAGGACCTGGCCGGTGATATAGGCCGCCTCGGGGGATGACAAAAATGCGACCGCCGCGGCAATGTCATCACCACTCCCCATGCGTGATTGCGGGATTTGGGAAAGTGCGCCTTTTTTTACTTCCTCGCTCAGCACGGACGTCATATCGGTCTCAATAAATCCCGGGGCCACAACATTGGCGGTGATGTTGCGGCTCGCAAGTTCGCGGGCCAAGGTTTTGGTGAGTCCGATGAGTCCGGCTTTGCTTGCTGCATAGTTGGCCTGACCTGCCAAGCCAAGCAGCCCACTCACCGAGCTGATATTAATAATCCGCCCATAGCGTTGTTTGACCATGGAGCGAAGGACGGCCCGCGAAAAATTGAAAGCCCCCTTCAAATTTGTGTCGAGGACGATGTCCCAATCCTCGGAGCTCATGCGCATCGCAAGGGTGTCGCGTGTGATCCCGGCGTTGTTTACCAAAACATCACAGCGCCCAAAGTCTGCCAAAATTTGTTCCCCCACTTTTTGCACCGCGTCAAAGTCTGCGACATCAACCGCGTAGGGCTTGGCATGATCGGGGTGGGTTGCGTTGATTGCCTCTGCCACCTTTTGGGAATTCGCTTCCGTGCGACTAACAACGGCGACCTTGGCCCCGTTCTCAACCAATCGTTTGGCAATGGCTTCCCCAATCCCCCGACCGGCTCCTGTGACCACTGCGACCTGACCTTCAAATGTGTTACTCATCAGGGCATTGAAGCGTCATCGTGCGCAGGTTGTCGAGTGTGGAAAACATGAACCCAGACAAGCCGGCGGGTAAGGCTTGTCACGCCATAGGCCTTGCGAAGGCGGAGACTGCCTCGCCCTACCAATTGTTAGACGAGCTGGTGCACGCGCTAAGTGTCTATTGGGTTGGTAGGGATGGCGGTCCCTCGCCGACCGTCGCAGGAGCAGAAAAAGTGGGCGGGCAAGGGACTGCCGCTCCCTACCAATGAAGGGTGAGTTGTCGCATGCGCCGCTCCCACCCAATCAAAAACCCCCGCCCCGCGCAGAATGCGTGGAGGCGGGGGCTTGTTGATTCTTTCCAGATCATGCCGGGCGTTGCCGGCTGGGTGATCAGGGTTTGGGTTTGGCTTCGCCGGGGCGATATTCTTCTTCGGCAAACTGGAAGGCTTGGGCCAAGCCGACCATATCTTCGCCGGGGCGCAGGGAATCCATGGCTTCGGCTTCCTTGCGGAGAGCTTCTTCACCGTAGTGGGCGGCCTTGATTGAAAGACCAATGCGGCGCTCGGCTTTGTCCACTTTGATGACGCGGGCCTCGACTTCCTGACCGACCTTCAGGACATCTTTGACTTTGTCCACCCGGTCCTCGCTGATTTGAGAGATATGGACCAAGCCATCGATCTCGTCTTTGAGTTGGATAAAGGCCCCGAAATTGGTGAGTTTGCTGACCGTGCCTTGGACGAGGTCGCCAATTTTAAAGCGTCCATCGATTTCTTTCCAAGGATCGTTTTCGAGTTGTTTGATGCCCAGGCTGATGCGCTGATTGGCTTTGTCGATGTCGATAACAACTGCTTCGACTTCGTCACCCTTCTTGAGGGCTTCGCTCGGGTGGTTGATCTTGCGGGTCCATGAAACGTCGGAGACGTGAACCATGCCATCAATGCCTTCTTCAAGTTCCACAAACGCGCCATAGGCGGTCATGTTGCGGACCTTGCCTTTGACCTGTTTGCCAATCATGTAGCGGACTTCGATTTCGTCCCATGGATTGGTTTCGAGCTGACGGACACCCAACGAGATTTTGAGTTCTTCTTTGTTGACCCCAAGAACCACGGCTTCGACTTCTTGGTCCATGACCAGCACATCGGACGGGCGGGCGATCCGCTTTGTCCATGAGAGCTCGGAAACATGAATGAGCCCTTCGACGCCCTCTTCGATCTGGATGAAGGCTCCGTAAGGCATGAGGTTTGTGACCTTGCCTTTGATCTTGGCACCCACTGGGAAGCGATCTTCGATCTTGTCCCATGGGTTGGATTGCATTTGCTTGAGACCCAAGGATACACGTTCGCGGTCTTTGTTGATTTCAAGAATCTGAACTTCCAATTCCTGGCCAACCTTGAGCAACTCACTCGGATGAGTGAGGCGTGCCCAGGACATGTCGGTGACGTGCAAGAGTCCGTCGATGCCATTCAGATCCACAAAGGCGCCGAAGTCGGTGATGTTTTTGACGACACCAATAACTTTTGCGCCGGGAGCGGCCGTGGCGAGGAAAGCTTGGCGTTTCTCCGAACGTTCTTGTTCGATGATCTCACGTCGGCTGAGAACCACGTTTTTGCGGTCGTCATTGATTTTGACGATGCGGAAATCGTAGGTGTTTCCAACAAATTGTTGGAGATCCTTGGGCGGAATGATGTCAATCTGGGACGCAGGAAGGAAGGCTTCCACGCCAACATTGACGGTGAGCCCACCTTTGACGACGGCTTTGACTTTGCCCTTGATGAGGCCTTCGTCTTTGAAGACCGCGTAAATTTTTTCCCAATTCTGACGGGCGGCGGCTTTTTCCTTGGAGAGGACAACCATGCCCTCATCGTTTTCGAGGCGTTCGAGAAGCACTTCGATTTCGTCGCCAACTTCCACGTCTGCGGCATCGTCAAATTCGCTGGCGGGGATCACGCCTTCGCTTTTATATCCAATGTCTACGAGAAATTCTCTGGGGCGGACTTCGAGAATGTGTCCTTTGATGATGCTGCCTTCGCGGTAATTTTTAACGGAGTTCGCGATGAGTTCCTGCAATGCGGCCATGATGGCGGGTATTTCGGGTTAGGGTTGTGTTTTTGTTTGGTTTCCGATTTCCGCAGGGCGGGAAACGCCACTTGGAAAAAGCCTCAAACCACTCGTTTGGGGCTCTGTCGGGTTAGTCATCCTAGGAGATTTGGCGATCTTGGCAACTGAAAAAGACTCAAAAACCGAGTTTTCCTCAGAAATTCAGAATCTGCTCCGCAGCCCGCCAACCGCTCTCGATAGCTCCGTGAACCGTGCCTGTGTGTCCATGGAGATCCGTGGCCTCGCCAGCAAAAAAGATCTTCTGCCCCAGTGGAGCGGCCAGGGCTTCCCGGTGGGCATCGGTGGTGGTCGCCATCGGGTAACTATAAAGCCCTCGAACGTAGGGTTCTTTGCCCCAATCTGCGACGTGTCCTTTCAGAAACAACCGGCTGGCGATTTTGCCGCCAAAGGCCTCATCCAGTTCTGCGACGGCAAAAGCGACGGGGTCGCAGCCCAAGTTGGCAAGAAACTCCGCACGCGAGCCTCCGATAAAAGCGGTGAGCACATGGCACTCCGGTTGACGCAATTTTCCAGGGGTCCAGAATTGTGGCAGGAACCCATCCGTGTGCAGAAAATACATCTCCTCCGGCCAATAGCGTTCGCGGAAACGGAGTAGGATTTTCATGCCGGCATCCATGCCGATATTGGAAATAGCCTCGCGCTTTTCAGAAGGCAAAGGAGGGTCAAACCCGGGGAGCCCGGATCTTAAAACGGCTACTGAAGACGTAACAATGACTTGATCCCCTTCGAGGATCTCGCCTCCGGTCAGTGCAACCGAAGGCTTTTCCGACCCCCAAAAGATCGATTCCACGGGGGCATTGAATTTCAGGCTTCCTTGCACCCGTTCCAGCATGGATGCGAAAAGCGAAATATAGGGCTTGTTCAGGGTGTAATTGTTTTCGCGAGCTTCCCAGCCTTTCTCGTAAGTCTTGAATCCACGCAGACCAAGCCGATTGAGGGTGGTTCCATGTTCGACACCCAGTCGTGAATCCAGATAATGACGAGCCCTCCGCGGGAACTGGGAAAATACGAGACTCTGTTCGGCTGTCCAATCCGGCTTCTCCACGCGGTCGAGGCCGCTGATAAAATCAAAGGCCCTCTGCATGTCAGGATCTGCCGAGGCAACAGACAACGAATACATGCGGCCATCGAGCCGGACGATGTCATCCCGGCTTTCATGCGTGATGAAGTCTGCATCGGCTTCCTCAACCATCCTGCGAAGGCAATTGTCGAGCCCGTGCACTTCTTCGGCGCCAAGTTCGATCGGCCACGGCGCAAATCCGTCCAAGTGCTGGATTCTTCCACCCGCGCGCCATGTGGCCTCAAGGATGAGGCACTGTTTGCCGTTTTGGATCAGGCGTTCCGCCGCAGCCAAGCCAGCAGCGCCTGCTCCGATGATAAGAGTTTTATTGCTCATGAAGGTTTGAAGAAGACCTTGGGAAAAAAATCAGGGTTCTGAAGAAGCCGGCGGGACGCCAGCGGTCCCAGGGGTCACCTTTCATGCCAGAATTTTTTTCAGGTTTTTGACCGAATCAAAGTATTCCACGGCGCAGGCTCTTGCCCGGCATGACCAAAGGTGCCAGTCGATGGTCACCATGTGGGCAGCATCCAGGGCTTGCTCCAGGGAGCTAACAAACGCCATGCCGGAATGTTCGGGCAGATAGCGCTCGGCTCCCGTGGATTCTGTGATCACGGGTCTCCCCATTGCCAGATAGATGGCGGAGCGGTCACTCAGCCAGCCTGATCGAGCATAGCTTTCCAACTTCACGACGCTGAATTCCGCCGTGGAGTTGGCCAAAAATTGATAATAGGCTCGCGGGGTCCTTGCGATCTGATGGGGGTGACAGAACTTCCAACCAGCGGCGGTGAGGCGTTTGATCTCGGGGTCGTCGTCATTGAGGTTCATGGCGAGAACCCAGTCGGCATGCGTCATGATTTTTGGTAAAGGCAGAAACTTTTCAAACGCCGCCTTTTTGGAAAAGTCCCGCCATTCTCCGTCCCATTGGACCCAGCCATCCCAATACCACTGACCAACCGTTGAAAAAGTATCCTTTGGGGGGCGGGGGGTTCTCTTAAACGTGGCCGTATCAACCAAAGGAAAAAACGTGCGCCATGTCACCGGGGCGGTTGGAACCCTGCAGTCTTTGGCCCCGGTATTTAAGCCAATCGTGGCAAACTCGTGATGATGGCTCTGCCCCATCTCGACGCGCTGCATCCAGAAACAAACCTCCGTCGGGTCCAGGCTGCACAGGATGCGCCGCTCGAAATGCTGGAGGAAGGGTTGGCGAATCGAGTAGCTCAGATTCAGAAGCGTGTTGGGTCCGGCCAGGAGGTCGAGCAGTTCGCGGCGTTTGAGACCCAAGACCCGCGAGGTTTCGATGTTCATCTCCTCCTCATTTCCTGAATCGATCAGAAGGCAGAAATTGTTCTCCAACCCGTAATCCGCCAACCGCCTGCGGAATGTGTTTGCGATGCGCGTATCAAAAGCCGGATCTCCGCTTGTGCGCAGCACCTCCAACCAGATTCCCCGCTGCTTCATTCGCCGCAGGCCCAGCAGGTATTGAAGAACAATGGAAAAAATTCCTCCTCCTTCCGGGTATTTGGCAACAAACGCTGACCCAACAAAAATGGTCTCCATACAGTATTGCCGCAGGTTTACCATAAGGATTAGGTTGGAGGCCATGAGGATTATTGTCACCGGCCTGATTGGCCAATACGCGTTTGGGGGCGTGACTTGGGATTATATCCAATACGCCCTTGGGCTGAAGGCTTTGGGGCATGATGTTTGGTATTTGGAGGATACTGGCGCTTGGGCCTATGACCCCGTGGCTCAGGAACCTAGCGCCAATTGCTCCCACAATGTCGCGTATCTGGCGCGTGTGATGGAGGCCTTTGGAATGGGAGACCGGTGGATCTACCGAAACGGAGCGGATGAAAGTTATCATGGAGTGACCGATCCCCGCCTTGCCGAGGACGTCATTGGCGGTGCGGATGTCCTCGTGAATGTGTCGGGGGCCTGCTGGCTTCGGCCTGTGACGGCTGGCATCAGGCGCAAGCTGTTTATGGATGGGGACCCAATGTTTACCCAAATCGGTTTGGTGACCCATGGCGGGACCGAGGACCGGATCCGCGCTCATGAGGCTCATTTTTCCTTTGGCCTGAACATTGGCAAACCCGGCTGTCTTGTCCCCACAGGAGGAATCACGTGGCATCCTACTGTGCAGCCGGTGGCTTTGGAATATTGGGATCCCGGGGATCATGACCCCGCGCACGTGGCCTCTGAGGCATGGTCCACCGTCATGAATTGGTCCAGTTACAAACCCAAGGAATTTGAGGGGGCAAGTTATGGACAGAAGGACTCAGAGTTTTTGAGGTTTGTGGATTTGCCACGTATGACTGGTGAGCCATTTGTCTTGGCCATGGGGCAGGGGGTTGGCAAAAGCCGCCCCACCGACCTCTTGCTGGAACACGGTTGGGGAATTGTCGAACCGGATGAACATCTTCCGGATTTTGAATCTTATCGTCAGTTTATCTTTCACTCAAAAGCGGAATGGAGCGTCGCAAAAAATGGCTATGTGAAATCCCGTAGCGGGTGGTTCAGTTGCCGCAGCGCTTGCTACTTGGCTGCGGGGCGCCCGGTGGTTGTTCAGGACACGGGCTGGAGTGAATCCCTTCCATCTGGGGAGGGGGTTCTGGCTTTCACCGACCCTGAGGACGCCGCTGAAGCCATTCGGACCGTTGCAGCAAATTATGCGCATCACTCTGACGCAGCCCGCGCGTATGCCAAAAAATACTTTGACGCAGCAACGGTTTGTCATGACTTCCTCGAAACCTCAGCAAAAGCCACTGGTTAGTGAAAACTGATTTCCCCACCAGCGCTTTGGTGATCGTGGGTCATGGTTCAACGGTGAATCCCGACTCCAGCGCTCCGACATTGGAACATGCGCGAGAAATTCGGAAAAGGGGCATTTTTGCGGAGGTGGCCTGTTGTTTTTGGAAAGAACAGCCCTCCATGCGGGATATCCTCAGAAATATAGAAAGTCCCATAGTTTATGTGGTTCCGAATTTTATTAGCGAAGGGTATTTCACGCAAACTGTGATCCCTCGCGAGCTTGGGCTTGAGGGACAAACAACTCTTCTTAACGGTCGCAAGCTCCACTATTGCGACCCCGTGGGAAATCACCCCCAAATGACCGATGCCCTCCTGCGCCGGGCCGCCCAGGTAGCCCCCCATGTGCCTCCGTCAGAAATCACCTTGCTCATCGCAGGTCATGGCACGGGGCTGAATGATAACTCAGCAAAGGCCGCCAAAAGCCAAGTTGCACACATTCGGGCCATGGGGCTCTATGCGCAAGTTGAGGCGATCTACATGGAAGAACCTCCGCTGATCTCCGACTGGGATCAGATATCCACCCAGCCAAATGTGGTTGCCGTCCCTTTTTTTATCTCGGATGGCCTTCATAGTTACCAAGACATTCCCGTTCTCCTCGGCATCCGAACCGAGATCGGCCCTGCGGCCAGCCAAGCAGATGTCTTCCTCGAAAACCCCCACCTCCTGCGCGGAAAAACACTTTATTACTCAAGCGCCATTGGCACGGAATCCGGCATGGTGGACGTCATTATTGACCAAGCAAGAAAAGCGGCAGCCCTTTAGTTTTCCATTGGTAACCCAGCATCAGCCCAAGCCTTGATACCGCCAGCCACCGAAAAAACCTGCGTGTATCCCATTTTCTGCAGGGCATCCGCGACCAAAACGGAACGGTAGCCCCCTCCACAATAGCAGTAGAGAGGAGTCTCTGGATCGGGATACAATCGCTCAATGTCCCGTTCCACAACGCCCTTGCCAAGATGCACAGCTCCTGTGGCATGACCAGCCACCCACTCTCGGTCTTCTCTCACATCGACCAACACTGCCGCCCCATCCTTTGTCGCCACCGCAGCTTCTTCCACGCCAACCTCTTTGACTCTCGGTAGAGTCTCGTTGACCAAATCTAAAAATTTATTGTGATGTTGCATTTGGTTACCCTGACACCATACAAGGCCCTCCCGTCAAGCCCTGGTCTTTGTGGGCTTGTCATGAATTACCGCCGTCCGCCACCCAAAGATAGCGATGACAACAAAACAAATTAGCGGAAGAACAAAAGATGCTCGGGTGCTTGAAAGAACCATGGACCCCAAAGCAAACGCACTCTGATCCATAATTGCCCCCTGCAATGGAGGCATCAGGCATCCCCCACCAATGGCTAAGATGAGTCCGGCCGAGGCCAGCTTCGCATCCTCCCCCATCCCTCGAAGCGCGATGCCGTAGATCGTGGGAAACATCAGAGACATGCAAGCCGAGATCGCCACCAGGCAATACAAGCCCATCATCCCCTGCACAAAAATCACCCCCAGCGTAAGAATCGCCCCGGCGGCTGCGAGCGTGAGCAGCAAGCCTCCCGGGCTCACATATTTAAGCAAAAATGTGCAAATGAACCGGCTGGTCACAAATATGACCATGGCCACGATGTTGTATCCCTGCGCCGCGGCTTTGGTGAGGCCGAGCTCATTGACCGCATATTGAATGATGAACGTCCAGATCATGATCTGAGCTCCCACATAAAAGGCCTGCGCAATGACGCCCTCGACGTAACGCGAGTTTCCCAGCAAGCGTCTGAGCGTGGGCATCAGATCGAGGTTTCTGGTTCTTTCACTTGTGGAGACCGGGAAGCGGAACAAAGCAAAAACCACAAAGACGGCAATGACGACAACTCCCAAACCCAAGTAAGGCCCTACGATCACATCCAGGTCATTTTTTTGAATCTCCGCAAAAGCAGCACCATCATTGTCCCTCAGTTCCCGGCGCGCTTCTTCCGATGCCGGATTGAGATTCGCAAGGATCCATTCTTTCGCGATGAACATGCCGGTGAGCGAACCAACTGGGTTGAAGGCTTGGGCCAAGTTGAGGCGTTGGGTGGCGGTTTCCTGAGGACCCAGCGAGAGGATGTAGGGATTGGCGCTGGTCTCCAAAAAAGCCAACCCGCAGGTCATCACAAAATAGGCCACCAAAAAGGCCCAGAACTGCATAAGACTCCCCGAAGGAACAAACAGCAGGCAGCCCGCGGCATAAAGAACCAGCCCCATCAAAATCCCGGACTTGTAGCTGAATTTTTTGATGAACAACGCCGCAGGAATCGCCATAAGACAATACCCCCCATAAAACGCGAACTGAACCAGCGAGCTCTCAAAATTCGAAATTAAGAGGATGTTCTTAAACGCCGCAACCATTGGGTTGGTGATATCATTGGCAAAACCCCACAGGGCAAAAAGCGACGTCACCAAAAGAAAAGGGATCAACAAGGCGTGGGGAATGACGCGAGGCTTCGGGGAGGATGAGCTCATGGAAAACACCACTCCATGCCAAAAAAATCCCCTCCCTGCAAACTCAATACCAGCCACCTCGCCCCCCTCCGGCCATCCCTCTCAGATGGAATGCAGTCCACCCGCACCCCCAATCCTCATTGAGCCATGCAAACTAAAAATTGGGTTTCCCGTTTACGCGGTACAGCTGTACCGTGTAAACGGGAAATTGCGAGGTGACGCGTTTTGGTCAATTTTTCCAATCATGAACCTCTTGCCAAGGGTTGGAATTTGTGAAAAGGTCATCGTTCGACAAAAAAAAGATGGCAACACTAGAAACAACCGAAGCCCAATCCTTGAGGCTTCACGAAAAAGACACTGGCAGCGCAGACGTGCAAATCGCACTTCTTACCCAACGTATCAACGAACTCACCGAGCACCTCAAAATACACAAGAAGGATCATTCTTCTCGTCGTGGGTTGCTCAAGATGGTGGCAACTCGCCGCTCTCTCCTCGATTATTTGAAGGACAGGGCCTCTGACCGTTACCAACAGGTCCTCACCAAACTCAGCCTCCGTAAGTAGGCTGGCTGATACCCCGCAATTTTGCGGGGTTTTTTGTCCCCACCCCGCCGTGGACCCGTGGTCTGCGGCATTTCCAATACTCCTAATATGTCACATTCTGTAAGCATTAATTTCGGGCCTGCCCCGATCACCATTGAAACCGGCAAACTCGCCCGCCTCGCGGACGGAGCCGTCACCGTTCGCTCTGGCGACACCATCATTCTCGTCACCGCCGTCTCCTCCACAAGCATTCGTGAGGGACAGGACTTTTTCCCGCTCACGGTTGATTACCGCGAAAAAGCGGCTGCCGTTGGCAAGTTTCCCGGCGGATACTTCAAGCGCGAAGGCCGTCCTTCGGAAAAAGAAATTCTCACCTGTCGGATGACAGATCGTCCGCTGCGTCCTCTCTTCCCGAAAGGTTACCTTTATGAAACTCAGATCATTGGAACGCTCCTGAGCGCCGATGCTGAGATCGATCCAGACATTCTTTTCATCAACGGTGCCAGTGCCGCGCTTGCGGTGTCGGACATTCCTTTTGCCGGACCTGTGGGAGCTGTGCGTGTGGGTCGCGTTGATGGCCAATTCGTCATCAATCCCACTCATGCTCAGATGCGTGAGAGTGATTTGGACATTGTGTATGTCGGAAATGAAAACGACATTGTTATGATTGAAGGTGAAGCCCGCGAGCTTCCCGAGGCAGACTTTATTGCAGCGCTGCATTTTGCGCAGGATCACGTCCGGCAGATCGTGGCAGCCCAACGTGAGTTGGCAGCCGCTGCCGGCAAAGTGAAACGCGAAGTGGCGCTCTTCACCGTTCCTGAAGAACTTCTTGAAATCGCTTACCAAGTTGCAGGAGATCGTATCGAAGCAGCCATATATACGCCCGGCAAAGTGGATCGCCAAAAGGCAACCGGCGCTCTGAAAGAAGAAGTTGCGACGGCAATCTTGGCCCAGTTCCCGGATGCCACCAAATTCCAGATCGGCCAGGCCTTCGATTATCTGCAACAAAAAGCGTTCCGTGTCAGCATCCTCGACAAAGGGGTTCGCTGCGATGGACGTGACACACAAACCATTCGCGCGCTTTCTGCCGAAGTTGGCCTGTTGCCCCGCAGTCATGGCAGCGCTCTCTTCCAACGCGGTGAGACCCAAGCCCTGTGCCTTACGACCTTGGCCCCAGCGGACGAAGCACAAGACCTTGACGGCTACACCGGTGGCGACACCTCGAAACGGTTTATCCTTCACTACAATTTCCCTCCGTTCAGCGTGGGCGAAACTGGCAGGACCGGCGGACTCAATCGCCGCGAAATTGGTCACGGAGCGCTTGCCGAACGCAGCATCTTGGCAGTCATACCTGCAGTCACGGACTTCCCTTATGCTATCCGCATCAGCAGTGAAGTCATGGAGTCGAATGGGTCAACATCGATGGCCAGCGTTTGCGCCGGTGTTCTGGCACTCATGGACGCCGGCGTTCCCATCAAAAAGCCAGTAGCAGGTATTTCCTGCGGTCTGGTGACGGAATTTTCAGGTGACGCCATCAGCCGCTACACCCTTCTCACCGACATCATCGGCAGCGAAGATCACTTTGGTGACATGGATTTCAAACTCTGTGGCACCGATGCCGGCGTCACGGGATTCCAGCTGGACCTCAAGCTCCCCGGCATTTCGCTCCAACTCATGGAGGAAGCGATTTACCGCACCCGCGATGCCCGCTTCCACGTGCTTGAAGTCATGCAGTCCGCGCTTGCAGCCCCACGCACAACGATGTCGCAATACGCTCCTCGTATCGAGACGATCCGAATCAACCCTGACAAAATTGGATTGATCATCGGTCCTGGTGGCAAAACCATCAAAGGAATCGTTGCCGAGACCGGCGCTGAGATCAACATTGAGGATGATGGTGCAATCAACATCTACTCCTCCAATGGCGAAGCCCTTGAGCGTGCCAAACAGATCATTCTAGGAATGACCAAGGAAATTGGCGTTGGAGAAGTCTACCAAGGCACCGTGGTCTCCATCAAAGACTTCGGAGCTTTTGTTGAAGTCCTGCCTGGCAAAGATGGCTTGGTCCATATCTCGGAACTCGCGGACTTCCGCGTTAACCGCACTGAAGACGTCGTCAAGGTAGGCGATTCCGTGTGGGTCAAATGCATCGGCGTTGATGACAAAGGCCGTATCAAACTCAGCCGCAAAGCCGCGATGAAAGATCGTGACGAAGCTGCCGCCGCTGAAGCGCCCGCTGCTTAACGCCCAACCAATTCATTGCTCCCTCCGGGGAGCGAAACCATCAATCACGAGCGCAGGTTAAAAGCCTGCGCTCGTTGCGTTTCAGGGGAAGCTCCGATTTCCTACTCCCAAGTCACAAGCACGGGAGAACCATCAATGGAAACATCCACCAAGACGTCATCGGCACGGACTTTGGTGGGAAGGCTTTTACCATCTTCCGTGGTGGCCGACGCCGTTTTGGCACCTGCCGCTGGGATCACCACGGTGAGGGGCCCGCTGAAAGCGGCTTTTGGTTCTGCGGTGCTGGTGACGCGGATCTGGACGCTTCGCTCCTTGTTGGCGAGAAGTTCCAGCGTAGCCTTTTCCCGTGCGCGGACATATCGGCCGACATCACCCATGGGGGCGACCCAAAGCACTTCGTCCTGGGATTTGAGCCACTCACAGTGCTCACGAAATGCGTCCTTGCTGTCGAAGGGGGTGTATCCGCCAACAATAGAGTGGATGACAGCGGTGTGCCATTCCCCGGTTTTTGTGGCTTCAAGGAGCTTGGCTCGCGTCGCTTCATCCGACCATGGACGGTTGGGACGGTTGCCGTAGGGCAAAGAACCGCCCCGAAGGAAAAAGTGATTCTCAAGGACTTTTGCATTCACGCGAGGGTCTTTTGCGTTGCTTCCTCCGGGAGCGGCATAGGAAATGGGGGTCACTCCAATCTTTTCGATGATGGTTTGACGAGACCCGTTCACCAATTGATCCAGTTGCTCATCCGAGGCCTCATGCAGCTTGGTTTTTGTGAACCCGTGGGTTCCAATTTCATGGCCATCGTCACTCATTTTCTTTGCCCGTTCCCATGAGATAAACATCTCCGATCCTTCGACCCCTTCCCCCATGCCTTCAGGAATAATAAAAAATGTCCCCTTCAATCCCAGCGGATCAAGGATCTCAACTGTGTCGTTCACCTCCATCAAAAAACCATCATCAAAGGTCAGGCTAAGTGCCGCTTTTCTGTCTTGGGGATACAGGGCAAGGGTGGGGGATGTCATAGGTTTGGAAGATTCAGACCAAATTACTGGGCTCAGCGAAAGGGTAAGCAGGATCGTGACGAGAGGGGCTTTCAGCGGTAAGTGAGGTTTGTTGGCGGCGGAAGACCGCATCGGACGCCTCATTATCCACAATGATTTGCCACATGTCAAAGCTGTGATATATGTTGCGATATGTCTCAAAAACCCTGCCTCCCTGCGTGGGCGCGCTGCGCGGCGATCCTGATGATGAGTCTGATTGGAGGAATATTTATGACTGATTTGCATGCGGAAACCATCACTCCCTCGGAGGGTCCTCGCAAAGTCGTTGTGGGGACAACCATTTTTTCGTTGTTTGAGTTGGAGCGTCCCTATGAGAGTTTGGAGAAACGTTTGGAGGAGCTTGGTCAGCGTCTTGGAGAAATGGATTCCGAGGCGCAAGCCAAGTATGGGCGGGGTCTGGATGTGGCGGTGTTTCCAGAGCTGTCATTAAATCGCCGAGGTCCCGGACCTCAGACGATGGTTGAGCGGGCTGTTTCGTTGGAGGGGCAGGTCAGCAAGGCGTTGGGAACAATGGCGAAAACTTATCATACCTACCTTGTGGTGAGCTTCAACATGCGGGAGGGTGATGACGTCAGCAACGTGGCTGTGGTGTATGACAGGAAAGGTGACTTGGCGGGCATCTATCGCAAGGCGTTTTTGACGCCGAGGCCGGACGGCACGCTCGAGGGAGGCAAAATTTCGGGTTCGGAGTTTCCCGTTTATGAGGCGGATTTTGGTCGGATGGCCGTGGCGATCTGTTTTGACATGGGGTTTGATGAAATCATGCAGGCGTATGCGGACAAAGGAGCTGACCTCGTCCTGTGGCCTTCCATGTCCCCGCAGACGCTCATGCCACGGTTTTATGCGAAAAAGCATGGATTTCACATTGTTTCAGCCACCCCCCGTGACAATGCCTCGGTATTTGATCCTGCAGGACAAATCGCCGCACAAATCACAAGTGAGGGAGCCTTGGCAGCAGAGATTGATCTGGAATCCCGCGTGGTGCATTTTCAGCCGGCTTTGAGGGACGGGCAGGCCTTGAAAGAACGCTTTGGTGACCGGGTGGGATTCCGCTATTCGACGACCGAGGACACAGGAATCTTTTGGTCCAATGATGCCGCACAGCCCATCGGGGCGATGCTCAAAGAACTCGACATTTTGAGCGAACCGGAACTGCGCCACGTGGCGAGAGAACGACGGGATGTGGCGCTGAAATTAAAGTCAGAGCAGAACTGATTAGTAATCCTGGGGAACGCAAAGAGTGGGCGGGCAAGGGACTGCCCAGCCTCTATCCAATGCT
>JBGTLQ010000386.1:0-5356 GCA_041744075.1 Terrimicrobiaceae bacterium | reverse complement strand
TGGATTCATCGGCCAGGCTGGACTCCAGCAGGTTCCATTTCACGACGAGAGCATTGCCGTCATAGGAATAAACATTCCGCACGGTGTTGCTGGTTTTCCCGACCAACGGCAACGAGGACGTGTATTTGACCTCGTAGATATTTGGAGAGGGCTGCGAAACCACATCCGCTGACACGAGGTTTGGAATATACGAGGAGGCCCCCTTGTAATCGCGAAAAACCGCCTCCACAGCAGAAACTGGGGCATTCACGAGCGTATACACTTGCAAACGAGGCCATGGACCGCCAGCGACTTTGATGGATTTCACAACCAGCTTGCCAGATTTCAAGGCTTGCATTTCGTCCGCATCCAAATCTTTGAGAAGGCTCGGGTCCGCCATGGCAGAACTGATAGAGGCAAAAATGGCAATGACGCCAAAAGATTTTGAGAGGGCTTTGATCATGCCTCTAGTCACGCACCGGATCGTGGAATGTCAAGCGTGACGCCAGAAATGAAACCTCATCCCGTGAACAGAGATTTCGACAGGATGACAGGATTTCAGGATTCACGGGATGACGCTGTGAAAAGGTCAGAAACTGCCAGCCGATGGGTCAATATTTCTGAATCCACCATTCTGCATCTTGAAATCCTGAAAAGCGCAGGGTTGCGGCTTCGGCGAAATGTGGCAAAGTTGTTTTATGGGCACAGTTGCGGCTACTTATCCTCACATTGAGACGCTTCATGGTGAGCCTGCTCGGTTATCGAGCCATCCTCGCACGCGCGTTGCCATGCTCGCAGCGGACCATTTATGGCGTGGATGGTCGGCAGATGAAATTGTTCGCCACTATCCCTATTTAACTTTGGGCGAGGTGCATGCCGCGCTGAGTTATTATTTTGACAATCGCGAGGTGATCGATGCGGAACTTCTGGAAGAGAGCCGCTCAGCGGATGATTGGCGCAAGTCCCATCCCACCCCGTCGGAGTTGCTGCGTTTAAAAGTTGCGCTTTAAAACGGCATGTCCACCCTCCTGTACGCGGATGTCCGTGTGCCCGGACCGGATGATTGCCCTACTTATTGCCCTGAAGCTTCTTTGCATTCCATCAGGTTCAGATTCTGAAGGCAAGTCAGGCGCGGCTGCGGTGGTTGACAGGGGGCATGGTCGTCCAGGCCGTGTGGGAGTTGGCTGCTTTTGGAAAATCGAACCCAAGAATTGCGGATCGTGTGTCTTCTGAATCCTTCTACATGCCTGAAATCCGTGGTTCTCCTTCTCTGAAAGCTTTTCACCTTCTGATCGCCAGTCGAGGAGAGGTAACGGGGGGGCTGGATTTGTGACTCATTTGCCCCCGAGTAACTGCCTGGCTTCGTCCAGAAGTCCATGCTCAAACGCCGAAGCATAGGCATCCAAGGTTGCGGCTTTAATGCGGAGCTGACGTCCGGTGGTGCGCCAAGCCTGAACCGCCTCGACGGTCTGACGCAAGATCGCCTTTGCTTCACGTTCTCCGATCCCAAAACGGCCAGCATAGTTGAGAGCGCCAGCGAGGGAGGAGATCTCATAGGTCTCGGAGATGGATGTTTGGGGCGTGCTGGACTGATCGATTTGAGGAACCGGATTCAAGTCATAAGCAGGTGAAAGAGCCCAGCGCCCGGGCTCGACCATCAAAAACCCGTGATTGCGCATGTGATCGTCCGTGTTGCTTGCCAGAAGGGAGAAAACCAAGCGGTGCCAGAGTTCCCTCAGGTCTCCCGGAACATCGTGGCCAAATTGACGGATGCCATCCGCAAGGACCGTGTAGGCACCCGCATCCCCGTGAGGAAGCGCCAAAAGCGTTGCCGCCGACAGAAACGGAATCCGAAAGTTTTCCTGACGGTCAAAGCGGGTGATGACCGCGATACTCCTTCCCTCGACCGACACCAGCTGATGCTCTGCCACACGAATGCCCGCTTTTTGCGCCAGAGTCAGAGCAAGAACTTCCCCGGCCTCAATGTCACGAAGGTCATCCATTTTGGGAAATTTGGCGATGGCCAGACGGCCATCCGGCAAAAGCACTGACGATTTGGGTCTGGCACCTCCCAAGGGAGAGCCTTCACCAAGCAGAAAGCGGAGATCTTTGGCGGTTTCTGATTCTCCGTGGATGGCATCAGAGGCATTGAGAAGAGCTCCCAGCCGAACTAAGGGCGGCACTTTTCCGTCATTAGCTGCAAGAAACCGCTCCGTCCCCTCGTAACAAAAACGCAGCGCGCCAATGCGCGATGCATCATCCAAGGACAGAACATAATCGATGGCGCGATATGGTTTTTGCTCGAGCACTTTTTTTCGGACCGCTCTCTCAATAAGCAGCTTCCCCCAGCGATCCGGTCCGCAATCCTGCATCGCTCCAAAGAGTTCGGGAGAGTGATACATGCCCGCTCCCAGAGGAAGGGAAGTCGGGTCGATGGCAAACGCCCCTCGCCAGCTCAACCAATCAGCGACATATTGAAATGACACGGCAGATCCTCGCTTCGCGGAGAACAGGCGGCCCACCGCATGGGTTTCTCCCTGCCAATCCATGTGGACTTCCAAAATCATCGCTTGCGCCGGATACGCTCGGGCAGCCGCTCCTCGTCCAATCCCAGTCCCACTTCATCGTCTGATGGTGCCGCAAGATTTGCCAGGCGATCATGCAATTGCAGAACGAAGACTGCAGTTGCCAAAGTCCCGATGGCCACGCTGGGATCTCCCTTCTCCAGACGCCACAAAGTGTCCCGACTCACAAAAAGCCGGCTGGCCATGTCCATCGTCGAAATCCCCCGCTTGCGGCGCGCCACCGAAAGGTCCCCGCCAAGTTTCTTGAGAACCTGCACCGCCGGGAGAGGAATGGGAGCAACTTTCATTTGCAGATAGTCTGGTAAACCAGACGATGCGTCAATGAATGAATGCTATGCCAGACACAAAAGAGTCTCCCGATAAGTTGCAGGAACCCTCGATTTCTCGATTCTCCTGAGGTCTTTCTCGGCTGATCGTGGGAAATCAATGCGAAATGAGACCATCTGCAATAAGCCGCTGCTTGACTTGGGCGAGCGTGAGTCTCTCCTCGTGACGCCTCGCGGCTACAGCCGCCAAATCCGAGATATCTTCCATCAAATCATCAAAATCCTCCACATGAAGGACGACGGCAACCTTCTTGCCGGCCTGATCAGTGAGGAATTGGGTTGTCATGCTGTAAATGTATCAAGGGAGGATAGAGGATGCAATTTTCTTTGCCAACATACGTCGGCAACGATTCGAAAGTAACTGGGAAATCCGTCGGTGTGTTGACTCCAACCATGCGAGATGCGAAATGCTTCACAGCGGAGTGCAACGTCCAGCTTCAAAGTCCCCATCTGCTTTCTTGCGGATTGCCTCAAGCCTGCCATCGGCAACATCGGCCGAAAACCTCTTATCCCATTGGTCATCAATGAACTGCTCAAACCACGTGGCAAAGCGCTCGAGCTCAGCAGGTGGTAGCTTCTGGACAGCATTCTGAAGCTCAATTGCACTCATGACGGATGTATGACGCAAAACTCGGTAAGGGGCAACAATCTGTTGCCCATCGTCCGCGATGACCAATCACTACTTGCTTCTGGCGTGCTTCCTGCCCGCGAAGCGGGTCAGCAGGAAGCATGACAAAAGTTCCATAGGGATGATGATTTGGTCCTTCTGATCGGATTATTTTGTTTTGTTTAAGAAGTCCTTAAACTCACTCACAAATCTCTTATAATCATTCTTATCTGTGTTTTTTGCAATCACCCAGTCCCAATAAGGACCGGCAATCATCTGCAAACGAGCGGCGGAAATCTCATCGGAAGAAAGAGTTTCGATTCTTAGGGGATCATCAAGATTTACAACATGTAAGAATTTAAGTGCCTTTGCATTTTGATTAAATGCCCGAGAATAAGAGGCTAAGATATCACGGGGAATTGGACTCTCCGATTGTGTGGAAAACCAGAGGATATACAATATCGATAAATACTGTTTACTGAAAAACTCCTTGTTGTGAGGATTATTCTCAGAATCTTTGATGAAAGCGCAGGTATTTGTCAGCAGAGTCGTGGCTGTATACTCAAGGATTTCAGTAGTTGTGGGTGCGCTGCGTGCAGTAATCGAAGATAATGCCAAAACCAATATGAGAGGTAGAATCAAATAGGTATTCATATTTTTTTCGAACGCTTCAGATCAGACACGACTCGCGCTGGCGCGGAGCGTGCTGCTCGGAACACAATCCGTGACAGTGCGGGTCGTTGTCTGTAACGCCGTTCGGCGTATTTTCCTTTAGTAAACTAGAGGTTTTCATCGCGCAGCTAAGCGGCGAACCGCAAATGTGGCTTCGGACTTCAGATCTCTGATATCTTCCTCGTGGCCGCGATACATAGCGAATGCATGCTGGAGATCCGATAATTCTTCTTCGTCGTCCAACCCCAACCGCGCAAATTCAGATTCGATCTCTCGAACAAAAATAGTGCCTCGGGCTTGGTCTTTTCCGTCGATGAAAGATTCGAGCATGCGGATTAACTCAGAAAACTGTGAGATCTGTGGCATCTTTTTTTGCGCTAACGGAGAAGTCCTCCTACGCCTGACCGAGGGCGCGGTATCGACTGTGGATTGAGGGTGGAATGATCATGACGGTTTGAACTCGCGGCGGGTCAGGCGTTAGGAGCGACGCCTTGTTCGCCCCTCTTATTTCTGACGAGCTTGATTACGCCCCAAATCCCAATGCCGAATCCAATGAATGCCATTAGGAGCGATGCGGTTCCGCCGCCCAAAATCGCTAAAAACATCTTCGGGAAGATCGACTGCGAGAAGGAAAACACCCTCTCTTCGGAGTCGCCTGATACAGAAACCATAAGTTTGCCCGGATCGATCACTTCAACATAGCCAATGCTATTCTTAGAGCTGCTCCCGCTACTTGAGGATGTAGAAGCGTCACTGTTGAAAGCCAGAGTCTTACCAGTATCGTCAGTCACGGCAATCTCAAGCCCGTCTGGAATGTTCTCCGAACGACTGAAGCTCTTTCCATCATAGACAGTCTGGAAGTCATTCCACAAATAATAGCGGCCTGGCTTCTCCACTGTGACCTCCTTCGAACCCGGGATGAGAAACTCCTTGTTGCTTGATTCGTTGAGAAACAGGGGGAGTATGAGGAGAAAAGGGATCACGAATCCCCCGAGAATAAAGAGGGTGATACCTGTGATCAGCGTTTTGAGTCCGGGCTTCATTTTCTTGGCGAACAGTATTATTGAGCCGCACGCGGCAATTGTAGGAGATATGCCGCGTGCGGCATAATTCCTACAAATGCCGCATCGAAAGGAAGACTTCGTCCATGGCGTCTCATGGAGAATTGTTAAACTTCATCAAGACCC
>JBGTLQ010000385.1:0-8376 GCA_041744075.1 Terrimicrobiaceae bacterium | reverse complement strand
CATAATTCCTTGCGGGGAGAACATCGCGGGAACGAAAAGGAGAATCAATCCGGTGCCGCCCACCCAACCGAGATCCGCGAAGCTGGATAGCAAGGCGCGCCATGAGGCCATTCTGGTGCGCGTGGCCTGGTGAATAAGATCTGCCGCGAAAAGCAGGAGCCCGACTCCAATGAGTTGGAGCAGCCATGCCGCGTCGATCCCCAGCCACTTGCCAACCAGATCCGGTCGTAGCAGCATAAGGGTGCCGCTGGCAGTTGAAAACACTGCATTGGCCGTCAAAGCGGCGCGAAGGATTTCAGAACATGGTGTAAATCTATCAGTAGCTGGTGATAAGTTTATTTTCATTTTCATCGCTTGGGTTGGAGGATGTAACCTTGGTGTAATCAGATGAGGCGGCGAAGGGTTTCTTCGTCGACGCCTTTGCCAGTAAGGACGTAGGTGCGACCGCCCTCACTCCAGGTTGCGGCGGTGAGGCCTTCGCGCTGGACGAATGTTGGCTCGGTGCCGGGCGGGTGATCGAGTCCGGTGTTGTCCATTACGAAAAAGTGGACGAGGCGATCTTTATCGAGCATGAAACAGACGAGGGAAACTTTGTGGCCATTGATAGTAAAGGTCTGGCAGCCCATGCCGCCGAGAGCTTCCAGTCCGGCAGGCACGGTGAAATCGGAGGGCGATCCGCGCCGGGCCAGCCAAGCGCGCAGTTCATCGGTTCCTCCGCCCATTTTGCCGAGGGTGATGCCATCGTTTTGCTTGAGATCAAAGACTTCCTGAACCAGTTGATCGGTCGTAAGCGGATGGGTTTGCGGAGAGTAGAGCAGAAAGCCGATCCCCAACAGGAGGACAATGGAAGCAGCCATGGCCAGCCATGGAGCCGGGCGGGAGAGAAATCGTCCGAATAGACCGGAACGCTGATTGAGGCGGACGACGCGCCGATTCAGGAGCAGCTCTTCCCGCAGTGAGGCCGGTGGCACGACGGATTGCAACGCAGACTGCATGGACTGGTCGAGACGACGCTGTTCGGCAAACCAGCGTCCCAACTCGGGATCGCGGCGGACCTGCTCAAGCGCCTCGGCGAAGAACGGATCGGAGGCGTCCTCGCCGCTTGCGCGGTAGGCACTCAGGATCAATTTGGCTTGTTCGTTATCCATTGCTTGCTTTCTTATCATCAGAGTCGAAAGGAATGACTTTTATTCCCGGATTGGTCTTTTCCTCCATGCGGCTGCGCAGGGTTTCTTTTGCACGCGAGAGGCGGGACATGACGGTGCCAATGGGGATGTCTAGGGTTGAGGCGATTTCTTTGTAACTTTGTTGGTTGAGGTAGAAGAGAGTGAGGATGGTGCGTTGGGTTTCATCGAGGCTACGGAGGACTTCCAGCAACTCATTCTGCTCGGTTTCGCGAACTGCGGAGGCATCGGCGACCTCCTCCGGCAGGTTGACTTCTGCAGCATCGAGAGAAACCGAGCGTTTGCCCTTGCGGTAGGAGGCGGTGAATTCGCGATAGAGGGTGGTGAACAGCCATTGCTTCGCTTTGGAGGTATCACGAATCTGCCCGCCCTTTTCGGCAAAGATGGCGTAAGTCTGCTGCACCAAATCGCACGCATCGTCCGGGTTTCGGGCCAGACTCATGCCGAAGCGGTAGAGATCGGTATAGTAGCGATCCACCACGATTTGAAAAAAATCCTCATCCATGTGTTCAATGAGAGCGCCGGGGCCGGTCATTTATTCCACCTTACTTCACCGAATTGAGCTTCCAACTGTAATCCAGGAATTCGACTTTGACATTTGCGGGCAGGGGGTGTTCGCGGTAACGGTTGATGTAGGCAACAAGCTCATTTTTTCCGCCAAAGTCGTCGGCATACCACTCAAAGATTTTTGAGAGTTTTATTCCGCTGCGTTCGCTCACAACACCTTGTGGATTTTTGTTGATGAATTCGAGGGTGAGACGCTCTAGATCGGTGTCGAGTTTGGCAGCAGTGAATGGTTTGGTGTTCAATGGCGGGCAGCTTTCGCTGGCGCAGTTGAGCGCAAAGTGAATGCGGGGCTCTTTAAATGTCGGTCGGATGACTTTTTGCTCCAAATGATCGAAGCTGGTCTGTTTCCCGGAGATGGTGATGCGATTGCCGTGAAAGAACAAGGTCTCTCCATCCAATGGTCCTTTGGTGGGGTATTTTTTGAGGATGTTGTGGAGGATCCAGGCGTTGTAGGCATTGAGGTGCCAAGCCAGCGAGGTATCGTGGTCTTTGGGTGGCCGCGTGTTGGCATAGAAATCAACCACCATTTGCAGTTTATCCATGTCTTCGGCGTTGGCGTGCCAGGCGGAATAACGCACGCCTTCCGGGGTGGCATAGCTGGCGAGGAGTTCGACGTAAGCGGGCGGAGCGGATTCGGCTGCGCGGGGAAGGTCTGCGAGGGCATCCTTGTGGGTGCAAGCCGCTAGCAGAAAGCTTAGAGCCAAGGCTGGGTATCGGTAGAATATGCTCATTTCCTCAATCGGATGCGTGGGCGTGGTGATTTATTCCATCCGGGGTGTTTCGAGCCTTGGGTCCACGTGATTCTGGGTGCACCTCGTCCACTTCCCTCATGGCTGCCACAACGCTGTCTCTGGATAGAATGCCTGCCACGCAAACCAGAACACCATGACGGATGGGATTTCTCCACCCTCCCCGTCGCGCACGTCAGGACGGCGGGAAGTGGTCTCCCAGCTAACGGTGATTTGTTTTCCGCCCACGTTGTCGGGGACCGGCTTGCCGTCAGGAAGCTTGTCGACGGGGTAGGCTTTGGCTTGCCCATTGATGATCACCCCGAGCACCCATTCCTTGTTGGGGAATTCGCGGCGGGTGTGTGGGACCGGGAACATGGTTGCCTCTGAGGCGAAATAATCGGCGTAGGCATCGCCTCCGTAGTCGCGTTGATGACCGGTGTCAGTCGAGAGGACCTGCCCTTGCGGATGCTTTTCCCGCCATGCCTTCCATGTCATATGGACGCTCGGCAGCCAGGCCAGTTCCTTCCCGACGTCGGGACCACTGATGGCCTTCATTCCAATCTGGGACCAGAGTGATTCTGTCTCGCGATCATACATCAACACATCGCTGTTGTAGAGCAGACCGGAGACACCAAATGTGCGGCGTTTGCCATCAATGCGCGCATCAAACACCATTGAGGTGCCGCAAAGCGGACAATAGGTCACGGTGACCGGTTCCCCGCCGATCACGTCATTGACAATCTCATGCCACACGAGAATGCGCAGCGGATAGGCTCGGGCATCCCCTTGGCGTTCCAGTCCGATCACAATGTCGTCGTCGCGCAAGAAATCCACTTTGCTCACGGGAAGAAATTTCGGCGCATCAATGGAGGGGATACCGTCGCGTGGGGGACCACCACCGAAGATTTCTTTTACCGGAATCGTAGCATTCGATACCTTGAAGCCGTTCAAACTTTGCGCCTGCAAAGGAAGCGCAGCAGCTGCGAGAATAAGAGCAAGAAGGAGCGGGACGGACAGTGATTGGGGAAGGCGCATTGGGGGCATATCCCATACGGAGCCACACGTACGCTGATTTATTCCCTTCCACGACTTTGCGATGGAATATGTGCCAAATTGAATGGCTCACTTGATGGTGGCTCTTCACATGTCATTGAAAAATAGTTTGCACCGCGAAGTAAGGCCATGGCTGGCAGCAGGACTTTTGATTGGGGGATCGTTGTGGATGCTTCCCTATGGGCGGTTGCATGAATACGGAACTGTGCCGTGGTTTCTAGTAGGGGCTGGGATCATGCTGGGAGGTTATTTCCTGGCCTTGGGCTCGGCTCAGTTGGACCGGCGCATGGTCGCTGTGGTGGCGGTTTTGACGCGACTCATTCTGCTGTTTCAGGTGCCCGGTGAAGATATTTATCGTTATGTGTGGGAGGGGCGAATTCTAGGACAGGGATGGAATCCATATATTCACTCGCCAGATGCGGCTTTGCTGGGACCTCTGCGGGATGACGTGTGGGCGTCGGTCCAGCACAAGACCTTCACGGCGATCTATCCTCCGCTGGCGGAATGGGTGTTTGCGGGGATGGCGTTTTTATGTGCCGCTCCAATTTTTTTCAAAGCGGTCTTTCTCTTCGCTGATCTGGCGGTAGCATGGATTTTGGCACGTAGGTTCGGCGTAGGACCTGCGGTTTTGTATGCTTGGAACCCGCTTGTTATTTATTCATTCGCAGGCGGAGGGCATTACGATTCGTTGTTTGTGCTGGCGATGGTGCTCGGCTGGCTGGCCTGGCAGGATGGGCGAGGCATATGGGCGGCCGGTTGGCTGGGTGTGGCGGTGGCCATCAAGTGGCTGGCTTTACCGCTGCTGGCGTGGGTCGGATGGCGAATTTTGTTGGGGGCTTGGAGATCGGGGCATTGGCGAATCGTGTGCCTCTCGGCGTTAGCTGGGGTGCTTCCTCTGGTTGTTTCATATGGAGCCCTCAACCTGTGGACCGGGGAATGGACAACGCAACTGCATCCGCCAAAGTTTTCTCAATATGCACGGAGTGCAGAGTTTATTCCGGGAATGGTCGGCTGGTTTTGGGAACAGAGCAAATACCACAACCAATGGTTTGCTATTCCGCTGGCGGCGGGGTGGATGTGGGTGGTTTTTCGCGGACGAGACTTTGCCCGGTCTGCGGAGGCGTTATTCTTTCTATCGCTGGTGCTAACGCCTATGATGCACGCGTGGTATTTCACGTGGATGATTCCATTTGCAGTGGCCACTCGCAATAGAGGAGCAATTGCCGTCACAGCATCCGCATTTGTCTATTTTATCCTCTACCATCATGTCGAAGCTCCACAGGGTCGATGGCTCCTCAGTAGTTTGGAGACAGCGCTGCTTTGGCTACCCTTCGCTCTTGGATTTGTGCAGTCGGTCTGGAAAGGCCGGGCGGAAAGTCAAAGGAAGATAGAATGAAAATCACCGCTGCATTGATGCTCAAGGCTCCACGTCCGTGCGCCGAGCAAAGCGAGGCGCTTCCCGTCGGGTGAAATCCCCGATGTCATAATATGAAAACAACATAATGACAGTTTCCCTTCTGCCGTGAATCGGCGAATGTTGGAGCGCTAGTGCGCAGCATATATTGGTTATGGCCCGGCCCAGCAAATTTGCGAAGGTAAGGATAGACCCAGCGTGGCATCTACTTACTTATCCACAGCAACCATAGCATCGAACAAATTTCTGCGGCGGTGGGGTTCTCCGAACCTGCGCGCCTATATGAGGTTTTTCGTCGAGAGACCGGAAGCACACCGGCGGCCTTCCGTACCTTGCAACGCAAATGATTCTTATGGCTGATAAATACCACTGCTTACTATGTGCCCAGGACAGCGTCCGCAAGGCTCCCGTCAAGAAATTCAATGTATCTCAGTGTGTTGGCGGGATTATGATGGCCAAGGAGCCGTGCCATTTTTGCCAGGTCACCTTTAATGCCTTCGGCAGAATATACCGCAGAAGCAAAAGTTTTGCGCATGCTATGAGTTCCCACTCGTTCTCCGTCCAGTCCCGCTTTTGCCGCTGCGGCTTTAATTACGCGCAGTGCGTGACGCCGCCCCATCTCCCGATTGGTTCCTTGTCTGGAAAATACGGGAAAAGTTTTGAAACTATCGTAATGCAGATTAGCAATGTTGATGTGCAATGCTAATGCCTTTCGTGCCATATCGTGGATGGGCATCGAGCGACTTTGCTTTTTGCCTTTCATGGATGCTTTGTGAACCGTCATCGAGTTTCGGACTGTGCCATCGCCATAGTCAAAGACATCTTGCATTCGTAGAGACAGCACCTCTGAAATGCGAAAACCAGTCCTGCGCATCAGCTCGAAGAGGGCACGATCACGAGCCCAGTAACGCCCCTCCATGTTTTCTAAAATCTTTTCGCATTCGGCATCCGTAAAGGCGCGGCATCCTGTATAATTCATGCATAGAGATACCGCTTGAGGTTACTCAAGTTTTGCTCTTATCCGAAATGAAAATGCTGATTGTTATTTTTTAGTCCAAGACGATTTTTAATTGAAAGCTCTCCAAGCGGTCAACCGCGCAACACAAACTTCCATTGATGAGCGGAGCCACGCACCTTCAAATTTGTGTGAGATAACGTTACCAGAATTAGGTGGTTAAAATCTTACAAGCCTATTACTTTGGGAGCTGCGTTTCATTTATAGGTTTACTTGTCAGCATTTGGATAAACACACATCAGGACGACGATCCTCTTGAAAGTAGGGTAAAAGCATGGAAATGTCCCGAATTGCTAAAAGGTTACATTTTCTAAAGGCGGAAAAATCGTTGAATACGACCCAAAAAGGGCTGGCAGTGTTTCACAATGCTGGAACAAACCGCCCTCTATTTTCAACTTGGCAATCCCTAGTGTCGGGCTCAGATCGTGCTAGAACAGCAGCTCAATTATTTCGACCTATGAAGTGGCCGTACAATGTTCGAAGACTGAAGTTTCCCAGGAAAAAATCTTCAGAAGCAGTCGAGTATGTCGTGTGGAAGGAGTGCTGGAGTGCTTGTGCAAACCCGAATTTCAGGGAACGGAGCTCTGCTACTTGCGAACAACATCACATCGATGAGGCCCGACCGCGAACTGTTGTGGAGAACCCGGTGTTCTGATGATCGGAATTCCAACGCTGCGTTGACCTCAATTTCGACCTCATACGCATCCACCCCGTGAACCGCTGCGGAATAAACCTTGGCAAGCATGAGGGGAGTGTAAAGTGAGTCGGGATGCCGGGTAAGCTTTCGATTTTTGCATCCTGTGAATGCCCCAAGATTCTGAGCAACACAAGTGAACTTGCTTCGCAACAACCCACTCAGCTTAAATGGCGGGTCTGTATGCTCCGAGTCCTGTCCTTTATCCCGTCGAGTGAAGGAGGGAAGGTCCCCCGGACGACTCAAAAATCCTTGCACGTACAGATCAAAATAATTGGGCGAGACTTTCTTGAATTAAGATCAAGGCATTTCGATGTTCTGAAACTCGCAGAAAGGCCCAGGCTGTGCGACCGGAAAGGCCTGAAAAGCGCGACAAATGAGGCTATAATTGTCTCTTCTACGAAAGCCATTTGATAAATTGCAGAAGCGAAATTGGCTCTGAAAATTCGCTTGCCATGTTACTTGTTTTTTACTCAAATGAGGTCGAAAAAAGTAACATGCCCATATGAAACCACTATTTGTTGAAGCACCATTCGAAGTTACAAACGAACTTGAGGCGCTCGGTCTAGATCGAGAAGGATTATTGGACACGGTGGCTAGGATCGTGGCTGCACGCAATAACTGCACTGACAACGATGTCCCTGCTGCACGGGGCAGCCAAGCATATTTTACCGGCACCCGTGTTCTTCGAGATATTTATTGCCGTAACGGATGGGACAAGTGCGAAGATGGTGGAATGTCGTGCATTTTTCACAAAAAGCGCATGATCAAGGTTGTCATGGTAAATACTGATGACTGCACGGGACTGGATTTTGATAGCCTTCCGCAAAACCGGAATAGAAAAGGCCCCCGAACTGATCAAGCGGTATCTATAAATCAAATGTGGCTTCAAGGGTTTGAGGACAATATAATTCAAATCAACCCTAATCAGAGCGATTTACAGCATTGGTTTCTCTGTGTTTATGCGGAGGACGAGGTCGTTCGCGCAGAGTTGTCCTACCCAAAATCTTTCAAAGGTGGATTCTTCACGGATTTCCACAAGAGGATTATATTGCTTGGTGCAGATGATGGCGGTAATCGGCCTGATAAAATGCGTGATTACACCCCACCTGATGATATTGATTTCGAGATCAGCGTAACTCGAAAGCAAGCATAACAAGCTCATGAGCTTCAACCCAGCTAGACTCAGCATCGCTCGGAAGCGGAAGATGCTGACAAAGAAGGGCTTTGCTGAATTGCTTGGCGTCACTCGCCAAACAATCATCAGATGGGACTCATACATCGAGCCCAGTCCAGAGAATATTGACTTGATTAGTCGTGCTTTGAAGTATCCAAAGGAATTTTTCTTTGGTCCTGATATCGACGTTCCTGAAGAATCTTACACCAGTTTTCGCAGTCAGGCATCAATGTCGGCGGCGTATCGTGAAGCTGCGTTAGCCGCTGGTGCCATTGGTTTCTTAATCTCGGATTGGGTTGAACAGCGATTCCAGTTACCAGAAGTCAAAGTGCCCGATCTGCACTTGTGCAACACCAACCCAGAAATTGCCGCTCACGCTCTCAGGCAGGAGTGGGGACTCGGAGAAAAACCGATCTCCAATATGATCCATCTTCTGGAATCAAAGGGAGTCCAAGTATTTTCGCTATCCCAGAGTACAAAAACTGTGAACGCCTATTCCTTATGGAGAGGCGGTAAACCCTATGTTTTCCTTAATAATTTT
>JBGTLQ010000384.1:0-2074 GCA_041744075.1 Terrimicrobiaceae bacterium | reverse complement strand
CCGCCAAGAAGACCTACGCCACCCTGAGCAATGCCACGATGAACAAGCCATTCACAACCGATTTGCCGACCCGGCCTCAACATGGTCAGGATCCCAATCCCCAACCTTTCGCCTTCGAAGGGGAGGACCTAAAAAACCCAGAGATCCATCACAGCAATTTTCTGATCGAGGTTTACTTCAAGGCGGATGGGGATGGACTGCTTGTCTCGAAAAAACTGGACGCCGGCTATTCGCTTGAGCTCAAGGACGGGAGGGCGGTTTTTGCCGTAGCGGGCGAGGATGGTGTCAGCGCCGAATTGATTTCCAAATCCCAACTCACCAATGGGCAATGGCATCATGTGATCGTGGAGGCTGATCGAGAGGCGGAAACTCTCGCCCTCTATGTGGACGGGAAGTTGGACGTTACCGGCAAAGGCTTGGGCCCGGTCTCTTTGGCCAATCAGGCGGATTTGTATGTGGGAGGATCTCCCAAAGGCAACCATCTCGATGGCACATTGGAATTTCTGCGCATCGCTCACGGCACCCTCAAAGACGCCCACACCACCATCGAAGAGCTTTACGCATGGCAATTCGATGGCCCGGCCCTGCGTGACATGCGCGGCACCCAATCTCTCGGTCAGGGTCGTGATGCGGGTGCTCTGGAGAGTCACTGATTGGGACGGCAGGGGCTTGACAAAGGGGTGATGTGCGCCAAAAGTGTAGCATCATGAAAACAGCGACCGTTCGGGACTTACGAAATCGCTATACCAGCCTGCTGAGTTGGATTGGGGCGGGGGAAGAAATTATCATCACCCAAAGGGGCAAAGCCATTGCCCGTCTCATACCCGAGAATGGTTTGCCCACAAAGAACGTCGATTGGTCACAAAGTCCTGCGGTGAAGCGGGATCGGTCTGGATCGCCCGGGCTATCATCAGAGAAATCCTTGGAAATCATCCACGAAGCCTCTGGAAAATGGTAACCTGTGCCGACACCAGCTTTTTGTTTTCTTTGTATGGCAACGATGCGAACACGCCAAGGGCGATCGAATGGATGACATCCCAGCGGGGTGCTCTGACCCTCACGGCAGTGGGAGAGTATGAACTGGGCAATGCCCTCCGGTTTGCAGAGTTTCGTGGAGGAATTGCCCAGGGGGAAGCGGCATTGTTCTGGGCGCAATTTGAGACCGACAAGGCCAGTGGCAGGCTTCTGGTTCAGGTCTGTAACCTTGCTGATGTGGTGAATGAGGCCAAAAAACTCTCAGCACTGCACACGCTCTCAGGCGGACATCGCGGATTTGATATCCTCCATGTCGCAACAGCCCTTATCGTGAAGGCCCGGCAGTTTCTCACCTTTGACGGGAACCAAAAAAAGCTGGCCGAGGCAGAAGGTCTTGTTGTCCCAGTATAACACAAGGCCAAGTCAATAATAAAGCAGTGGCCGCAGCTGGCAGGTGTGAAGCTCGCTCTGCGGTGCTTCCAGTGCGTCCTTTACGCTCAGTCCGCTGAGCCAAGGGATACCGTTTACGCGCTACAGCTGTAGCGCGTAAACGGGAAGCAAGTTTCATCCTACAATTCTTATTTTGACTGCGAGGGGCTGGCGGGGGCCTGCTGGGATCGGCGAGTTTATTCGCTGCGCGAAAAGTGTGCCTCGCGAAGCGAGGGTCGTATGAGGCCGACGACTAACGATCGCCGAACCCAGTGGGGCCTTGGAAGCAGTCAGTGAACGCTCGGAACCCACTGCAAAACTTTATCATGACCCCGCCGAAGTCTCGCGCTGGTTGGACGAGGCTTCGGACGTTCCGGCCATCGAAGAATCCCTCCCCCCGCGCACCCGGCTCTCCACAAAACAGGCACTACCCAACTTCGCTTCGAAACCCATGACACCGCAACGCCAACACCGATCCACCTCAGCGTTCTGGCGAAGTGATAGAAATCCCACACTAAGCGCACAACGATCTTCCCGTCTGCATGATCCATGTGGATCATGCAAACGGGAACACAGCCATCCCATAGGAATGCTGGAAAAGTTGAGGGTATGATGGACGGGGAGCTTTGAGTCTGCCATGTGGCAGGTTGTGAAAAAACAAAAACAACCC
>JBGTLQ010000383.1:0-24735 GCA_041744075.1 Terrimicrobiaceae bacterium | reverse complement strand
GAGGGAGGCCAATGGATGCCGGGCCAATGTCCCGGCAGATGTTTGCAGGGCAAACGTCGATTGGAGTGAAGGAGCTCAGAGGGCGGGATGCGGGCATCCCGGGGTTGAGTGTGTCGGAGGTCCTCGCAAGCAAGCTTGTGGAGACCTCCGCCACGCTCAACTCATGAGCAGCGTAGCTGCCACCCCCCTGTGCTCCTTTCTGACAGATTGGCGGATCGGCCATTGGCCGATCCCGATCAGTGTCAATGAGTGGTTAAAAACTCGTTAAAAAATCCGCCATGGCGGCTTGCCCATTATCTATCGCATTCCCTTGTTTCTTCGGCTTCGTGAATTGGCCGTGTCCCAGGCCGGAAAGCAGGAATTGCATCTGGTCGCCAGCTGAATATAGAGTGCGGCATGTCGGACAAGGAAAACAAGCCGGAGAAGTTTGGGGAGACGCCGAAGATCAGGCCACGTCATGTGGACAAATCGGATTCTGAAAAGGAACCTGGAGAAGCTGCTGATGATAAAAAGCGGCGGCGGCTGCTTGAGAAAAAAAGTGATGAGGATTGGATTGCGAAGTTGAAGCCCCCCGCAAAAAAGGAGGACACCGCAGGTGAGAAAGAGGATGCCGTCAAAGCAACCCCACCGGTCTCGATCCCTGACTCGAAGAAAGAACCTCGCGAGAAGACTTGGGAGGATGACGAGGTGGAGCTTCTGAAGAAAGAAGGACCTGAGTTGCTTGAGGACGATGAAGAAGAATCGGAGGAGGGCGAACCGGACTCTGATAAAGAGGGGGAATCTCTGGGTGGGCGAAGACGCAGAAAGAAAAAACCCGCCAAACCCTCGCTGAAGCGAGTGTTTTCCCGGCTTCGCCGCCGGGCGACCACGATATTTGCCATTATCGCGGGGGCCATCTTGGTGGCGCTCACCTTTTTTCGGATGGGCGAATCCCGCGGGGAGCGCGAGGGCAAGGAGGCGGCCTTACGTGATATGGCGGTTATCGAGGCGCGCAAAGTTTACACGCTTCCTCCCGAGACCCAGCAGCAATTGGATGCAGCACTCCTTGAGGTTCGTGCCGGAAATGCCGTGGCAGCCGCCGTGACCCTTGCCGAGTTGGCAGAAAAGTTCCCCGATGTGGCTTCTTTGAGTTACGCCGCCGGGTTGGGGGCCATCCAAGCTGGAGAATTCGAAAAAGCCATCGCGTTTGCGAATGCATCCATCGATAAGGGCGAACGGGTTTCCGATTCGTATGTCTTGATATCCATTGCCGAGGCCCAGATGCGGGCTGAGGAACCTGACAAACAATTTGTGAATCCGCAGTTGAGAGTGCGCGAAATCCTCGACAAAGCCATCGCGGCCGACCCAATGAATGCGGGAGCTCGCATGGAATTGGGCTCCCTTTTCCGATACATGGGAGATGAGTCAGGAGCGCTGAAGGAGCTTGGGGCGGCCAAGGCAAGGTTGCACCCGATCGACTCCCACCTTGCCGTGGACGTGACGGTCGCTCTCATCGAGGTTGAAAACCTGCCCCTGGAGGCGCTTCAACCTTCGGAGCCTACTGCTGATGATGTGCGCGTGTTATTCCCCGCTGCCTACATTGCGATGCGCCATGAGAATTTTGACTTGGGGATCCGCCTTCTGAACCGGTGCAAAAACCTGCTACCGCTGGACTCGTTTCTCTATCTGGTTAACGATCGGGCGTTTCAGCGTTTTTCTTATCGCGACGACATGAAAGCTCTCATGCAGTGAGCTTCGCTTTTCTCGTAGAGGAACATGTTTCTATCGTTCAGGGACTCAAGTCCGAAGAAATTTGTTTCAAATTCCTCTACGCCAGAAAAGGCCGAATTAGAGCTTTTTCTCGATGGCACTGAATCCGACCACTTTTCCATCGGCATCAACCCGGGGGGTGATGGAGATCCAAACATCGTAAGGCGAGCCGTCCTTGTGGTAGTTCGTGAGTGTGACCTCCACCGGGCACAAAGCGGCGATGGCATCACGCAGGGCTTGAACAGCAGCGGGGTCAGTGTCTGCGCCTTGTAAAAAAGTTCCAGGCTTACGGCCCTTCACTTCTTGGAAAGAGTAGCCGCAAAGTCCGGAAAACGCCGGGTTAATCGCTTGAATTTTCCCCTTGAGATCGGTTTCCACGCGGGCGGGCTCTTGATCGATCCGTTGAAGCACATGGCGCTTGACCGCCTCTGGTGCTGGCACCGAATCGTCACGACTCTGCAGGGCGAGATCTTCAATCAAACGATCAATTCCGACTGAAGGGATTCGGGAAGACGAATTCTTTCCATCTTCGTTGAGATAGGGCATGACGGCAATCATAATAGAGATGTAACGCCTAACACTGACATCGGGATGCAGTGGCGGAAAGATTATTCCATCATAGCGAGTGAGGTTGGGTGCGATTGTCGCGATCGTGGGTGATAGTGAGACTACGGAAGGCAAAAAGTGGGCGGGCAAGGGACTGCCGCGCCCTACCCAATCAAAAAGCGCTGGCGCTGGATTAGCGTCTGGCTACAAAAAATTCTCTGAGGAGAGCTGCGGATTCTGCGGAGCGGACGTTTCCCGTGATTTCGCATTGGTGATTGAGGCCGGGAAGTTGGAGAATGTTGATTAGTCCACCGGCTGCACCACCTTTGGGGTCCGGGCAACCAAAGATCACCCGCCTCAAGCGGGCATGAACGATGGCACCAGCGCACATTGGGCAGGGTTCTTTGGTGACGTAGAGATCACACTCGTTGAGACGCCAATCCTCAATGGCATTTTCTGCGATGGTGATGGCGAGCATTTCGGCATGAGCCGTGGCGTCCTTGAGCATTTCCACCTGATTCCATGCCTTGGCAAGGATTTCGCCGTGCCGCACGATCACAGCACCCACCGGGACCTCATCAGCCGCGTAGGCTTTGCGGGCCTGCCGCAGCGCCTCGTCCATAAATCGTTCGTCGTCTCCAATTTCCATAAGTCAGGTGTTATGAGATGCGCAGGTTAAAAAAGTCAGCAAAAACCTTTCGGTAAACCTCGTGTTTCATGGCGGGAATGCCAGCCAGTTTGAAATCGTGAGGAGGAATCCATCGGGAATCCCGGAATTCTGGTGCGGCCCCATCGAGTTTGATGACGGCGTTTGCGTCAGTTAATTCTGCGAGAAAATAAGTCTGGGCTTGGCCGATCCAACCTTTTTTCCTGGCCCCGTCAGCAAACGCGTAGCAGTAAGGGCCTTTCGAGGCGATCACTTTGTACGCAGAAGCTGGCAAACCGAGTTCTTCCAACACCTCGCGCTCAAGGGCTTCGTCAGGGCTCTCCCTGCGTTTGACCCCCCCCTGAGGGAATTGCCAGCATCCCGGCCAATCCGATCGTTCGCAGATGAGGATTTTGCCGCTGGCATTGCGAAGGATAATTGCCACGTTGGGGCGGTAGAGGTCGGGAGAAGGGTCGTCGGCAGGCATTCAGGATTCCGAGGATTGTACGGCGCGGAGTTGAACATCTCCGATTTGCAGGCCGAGCGATTTTTCTGCGGTGCGGAGGAATCCTTCTGTGGCATCTGTGAGGGAAACATCCAAACGGCCCAGAATCTCGGTGGGGGCGAGGAGGTTTTTTTCGGTGAGAAGATGCCGGATGGCGAGGGCACAGTTTTCGGCGGAATCGACCAACGAAACATCTGGGCCTGCTGCCCGTGCAATGGCATCATAGGCCAGCGGATAATGGGTGCAGCCAAGAACCAATGTGTCGATGCCCTCTTGCAGAAGTGGCTTCAAATATCTGGCAAGGACCTGATCGGTGATGGGGTCCTCAAACAAGCCCTCTTCGATGAGCGGCACAAGCAGAGGGCAGGCTTCGCTGAAGACGGAAACCTCGGGATTGATCGCATGGATGGCCTGTTCGTAAGCGGCGCTGGCCACGGTGGCTCGGGTTCCTATGACGCCGACCTTCCCATTTTTGGTATTGGCCACAGCGGCTGCGGCGCCGGGGCGGACCACGCCCTGCACGGGAACATTAAAAACCTTTTGCATGCGGGGGACAGCCAGTGCGGAGGCGGTGTTGCAGGCCACAATAATCACCTTGGCATTTTCAGCGAGCAGGAGTCCGCCAATTTCGATCCCGTATCGTTCCACGGTGCGGCGGCTTTTTCCACCATAGGGAACCCGGGCCGTGTCACCAATGTAGAGGATGTGTTCCGAGGGCAGGTGTTCCCGCAATGCGGCCGCAACGGTTAATCCACCAATGCCGGAATCAAAAACTCCGATGGGGTCCAACCTCGGATCAGGAGATTCCACTGATTCCATTACGGTGGCGAAGCTAATTGGCGAGGGCCTGTGCCGCCGCTTGAATGGCGGAGGAGGCATCGGTATCTGCCCCGATGGTTCCGCGCGCCAAGTTTGGAACGCTGGTGGAATCCGCGGCGGAGGCCACGGCGGAGGGCTGCTGAAATTGTGTCACACCAGTAACAGCCCCGCGAAAAAGCACCACACCTGACGCAATGGCTTCAGCCATCTTTTGACGAAACGGGGCTCCTGAGATCATGCGGCTGTCGGTGGGATTGTTCATGAACCCTCCCTCAACCAGAATGCTGGGGATGGACGTTGCGCGGATCACATGGAAGCGTGCGCGCTTGATGCCACGGTCGGGCAGGGCAATCCGGCGGACCATCGAGGCGTGGACAGCAGTGGCCAAAGCGACATTCTCGGGGTCTCTGGCATGGCCGGGGTGCAATTTTAAATCACTGTAACTCAGGTTTTCTTCATCCATGGATGGAACCCCCCGTGGAGCCAAGCAGTAGGTCTCAATCCCTGTTCCAGAGGTTCCTTTGCTTTTGTTGAAGTGGATGCTCACAAAAACGGCATTCTTGAAGCGGTTGGCAAAGGCGGACCGTTTTTCCAAAGGGATAAACACATCCGTGGAACGCGTCATGAGGACCTGAAACCCTTTGGCCTCAAGCAGTCTTTTTGCACGCAGCGCCACGTCGAGTGCAGCTTCTTTTTCACGTCCCAGCGGGCCGGTTGCCCCGCTATCATGTCCTCCATGACCGGGATCCAAGATCACTGTTTTCACAGAGGTGGCATTTTTGATTTTTTGGGGACGCAGGACCGGCTCGATGATTTTGGTGACATCCATGGCAGAGATCAGCGGATTGCCATTTTTGCTAGCGATGGGAAAACAGAGCACGTATTTGACGCCGTTGATGCGGATATCCCGGGCGTGGACTTTGCCCTCAATGCTCCGCCCCGAAGCGGACAACCGAAAGGCGTTTTTGCCGGTCACCGATCGATTCATTTTGTAAAACTTCGCCACGTCATCAATAGGAACAAATCGTCGGCCTTCATGAGTCACGACGTTCCAGCTTGCAGCGCTGGTCGCGACGAAGGCAAATATCAGGAACAATCCAAGGCACAGGGAACGAATCATCGGTGCAACGTTGCGTTCGGAAATAACTTCTTGCAAGTGGTTTTTGCCTCTTTTCATCCCAAGGAAGCCCCCTTGCGTGCGATGGCTTCTTCGGTGAGAACGCCGATGAATGGCAGGTTGCGGTAGTGCCCCATATAATCAAGGCCGTACCCGACAACAAATTCGTTTGGGATCGTGAAACCGACATAATCCGATGTCACGTCTTCCTCTCTGGGAACGTTCTTATCGAGAAGCACGCAGGAGCGAACGCTGCCGACAGATTCCGTGTTCATGAAGGTTCGTTTCACGGCGGACAACGTGCGCCCCGTGTCAAGAATATCGTCAACGATGAGCACATCCCGTCCGGCCACATCGGGGAGTTCTTGCTGACGGAAAGACACCGTGCCGGATGATTTGGTGCCTCCATGATAGCTGGCAACCGCCAGGCAATCGACTTTGAGAGGAAGGGGAATCCGCCGCAACAAATCTCCGAGAAATAAACAACTCCCATTGAGGATGCCGACGACGGTGATCTCCCGCCCCCGGTAGTCCTTGGTGATTTCAGCAGCAATCTCATCCAACCTGGCAAGGATGGTGGATTCATGAAATAAGACCTTTCCAATATCAGCGATCATGCAGTTGGACATCATTCCTGCAACCGGCGGAGAATTCCAGCCTTTTCAGGTCTTTGCAGGGGGTTCCAAGGGCAGAGGAGCGTCGGGCTCGGGGTCATGCTTTTTGCCCACAAAAAATTTCTCAACGATGTAGAACGTCACCGGGATGATAAAGATCGCAATAAATGTGGCAGCCAACATGCCGCCGATGACCGTGGTGCCAAGGATTCTTCGAGAGACAGCCCCAGAGCCCGATGCTGTGGCCAGAGGCACACAGCCAAGGATAAACGCAAAGGCAGTCATCAAAATCGGGCGCAGTCGCAGTTTGGCCCCAGACAGGGTGGCTTCAAAGAGCGGCTTGCCTTTTTCGTATTCATCCTTGGCAAACTCGACGATCAGAATGGCGTTTTTGGCGGCAAGACCGATGAGCATCAAGAGTCCAATTTGGGCATAGAGGTTGTTTTGCATCCCGCGGGATAGCAGGGCGGCAAAGGCTCCAAACACGGCAATCGGGGTGGTCAGCAACACGCTGAATGGGAGTGACCAACTTTCGTATTGCGCGGCAAGGATCAGGAAGACGAACAAGAGGGACAGCCCAAAAATCGCGGTGGGAGGAACTCCTTCCGCAGCCTGTTTTTCTTGGAACGACATGCCAAAATAATCGTAACCCATGCCATTGGGCATGGATTCCTTGAAGACCTCCTCCAAAGCCGCCATGGCCTGACCCGTGCTGTAGCCCTCCGCCACCGAGGCATTGATCTGCGAGCAACGATACATGTTAAATCGCATCGTGAACTCCGGCCCAAAGCTCTCCTTTGCATTCACGAAGGAAGACAGCGGCACTGAATCGCCATCACGATTGGTCACGTAAAAGAGGCCAAGATTTTTGATGTCCGTCCGATACTCCCCTGCGGCCTGCACATAAACCTGCCATTGAAGTCCGAATCGATTGAAATAGTTGACGAAATATCCCCCAAGGAATGCCTGCAGAGTTTCGTAAGCATCAGAGAGACTCACCCCTTGAACCATGGCTTGGGCCTTGTCCACATCGATGTAAATTTGAGGAACATCCCAAAGCGCAGTCGTGAACACCTTCGAAAACTCCGGTCGTTTCGAGGCTTCTTGAATAAACTTCTGGGTGTTCTCGGCAATAAATTTGACATCTCCTCCCGAACGATCTTCCAAAATAAAAGTCACCCCGCCCGAGGTTCCAATGCCAGGGATGGCGGGAGGCGGAAAGGCAAATGCGGCTGTTGGCATGCTCATGCCAGAAAACTCCCGATTGATGCGCTGCATGATGGCATCCACCTGCAACTGCGCGGCCGTTCGATCCGCCCATGGCTTAAGAGTGATAAAGAAAAACCCGTTGTAGGTGGCCTGCACGGCGCTCAACAAATTAAAGCCCACGACGGAGGTCACATATTCGACGCCAGGCGTTTTTAGCAGCAACGCTTCGGCTTCCTTACAGGCTAAGTCGGTTTGCTGGAGGGACGAGGCCCGTGGAAGTTGGACAGCCCCGAAGACATATCCCTGATCTTCTTCAGGAATGAAGCCTGAGGGAAGTTTTGATCCAATACCAATCCCTGTCACGGAGAGGACGCCCAGAATGAGAAGCCCAATGACCAATTTGCGCATCAACCCGCCGCAGATCGAGGCGTAGCCATTGGTGACCTTGTCGAAAAACCGGTTAAACCAGCCAAAAAATTTGCCAAGAATTCCTTCGGAGGATTTTTTGGATTTTGGACGAAGGAGGAGTGCCCCCAAGGCAGGACTCAGTGTGAGCGCGTTAAACGCGGAGATGATCACAGAGACAGCCATCGTCACCGCAAACTGCTGATACATCGCTCCCGTGATTCCGGGAATAAAGACCGTCGGAATAAACACCGCGGCAAGAATTAGCGCAATCGCAACCACCGGCCCTGACACCTGGGACATCGCCTTAATGGCCGCGTCCTTTGGCGAGAGACCTTTCTCGATGTGACTTTCAATGGCCTCAACCACCACAATCGCATCATCCACCACCAACCCAATCGCCAAAACTAATCCAAACAAGGAAAGTGTGTTAATCGAAAATCCAAGCAACGGGAAAATCGCGAAGGTGCCAATCAGGGAAACCGGCACCGCGATCAGTGGGATCAAAGTCGCCCGCCAGCCTTGCAGGAATATAAACACAACGATCATCACAAGAATCATCGCCTCAAAAAGGGTCTTAATGATTTCTTTCACGCCCTCGGTGACGGCCTCGGTGGTATCTAGGGCCACTGTGTAGTCAAGGCCGCCGGGGAATTCTGCGGACAGGGTTTTCATCAACTCGCGGACTTCCGCCATGGTGGCCACGGCATTGGATCCCGGTTGCTGATAAACGCAAACGATGGCCGCATTTTTGCCGTTAAAACGGCCCCTAAGGTTGTAATATTGAGCACCAAGGGTCACCTTCGCGACATCTTTGACGCGGACAATGGCGCCATCGGATGAGGCGCGAATGACGATGTTCTCAAAGTCATCCACCGTGACAAGACGTCCAGTCGTGTTGACGGTATAGGTGAACAATTGACCGTCCGGCACTGGCTCACCACCGACCTGCCCAGCTGGGTTCACATTGTTCTGGGCATTGATGGCGTTGATGACGTCAGGGACGGTGATATTCAGCGTGGCCAGCCGATCGGGCTCAACCCAGATGCGCATGGCGTATTGACCCGAGCCATAAATATTCACCTGACCAACACCGTTCACGCGGGTCATGGGGTCGTTGATATTTATGTAGGCATAGTTCGCGAGGAAGACCGGATCATAAGAATCATCCGGGGAATACAAAACAAACACACCGAGCGGTGAGGCATAAGCTTGGGTCACAGTGACGCCAAAATTGCGCACATCGGTGGGCAGTTGGGATGCGGCCTGGGTTTGGCGCATCTGAGCAAGGATCTGGTCGGTGGTCGGGTTGGTGTCGATGCCAAAGATCACATTAAGGGTCATCGCCCCATTGCTGGCATTCACGGAATACAGGTATTCCATGCCCTCCACCCCGCTCATCTGTTGCTCAATGGGCGTGGCGACCGACTGCTCGACGGTCAGCGCATCCGCCCCGACATAGGTTGTCGCCACTTGGATCTGAGGTGGGACAATATTGGGAAACTGGGCAATGGGGAGCCCCGCCATCGAGACAAGACCGACGATGACTGTGATGATCGCAATGACCATCGCAACAATCGGGCGTCTGATGAAAAAATTCGACATGCCGGATGATCAGGAAATGGCCCGTGTGGCAGGAGTCAGAAATGCTGAGGCTGCGTCCTTGGCGGGCGGCGTCGGCGAGGGCTTGGTTTGAACCGGTGAGGTGTTCACCTTCATACCGGGGCGAACTTTTTCCACACCACCAACCACCACATTGTCACCGGCTTTGAGTTTTCCTTGGACCACAATATTCTGTCCATCCAGGGGCCCCGTTTTTACGGGAATCGTGGTTACCACATTGTCGGCACCAACAATCGAAACCAAGTGGTTGCCCTGCAATTCCACGACGGCTTGCTGGGGCACAAGAAGGGCATCTTTGAGATTTTTGACCGGCGCTGTGATTCGGGCGAAAAGGCCGGGTCGCAGAATGTTGTTTGGATTTGGGAAGAGCGCCTCAATCTCAATCGTGCCAGTCGCAATGTTGACCTGACGGTTCACAAAATCAAATTTGCCCGGCTTGGGGTATTTTTGGCCGTCCGCCAGAGTCATTGAGATCATACCTTCCGTCACTTTTTCACTTTGCGCTTGGACATTGGCTAAAACTTCTGACGCAAGAAGGTATTCTCGTTCGGTGATTGAGAAGATGGCCTTAATAGGGTCCAATTGGGAGATCTGAGTTAGCACGGTGGCACTTCCACCAGGTCCCACTAGATCGCCAATCTGCGCTTGGGCTTTTCCAACAATGCCTTCAAAAGGCGCTGTGATCGTGCAGTAGTTGAGATTGACCTGAGCAGATTGCACATTCGCTTGAGCAGCAGCGGCGGAGGCGACAGCAGCTTGGGCATTGGTCGCGGCGGTATCAAATTCCTGCTCGCTGATCACCTTGGTTTTAAAAAGTTGGGTCTGCCGGTCGAGGGTGATCTGACCCAATTGGGCCTCGGCAACTTTTTGGGCATAGTCAGCCTGCGCTTGCGCCAGAGCTGCTTCAAAAGGACGGGCATCAATGGTGAAGAGCACCTCTCCAGCTTTGACGAGAGATCCCTCTTTGTAGTTTTGAGAAAGCAGATACCCGGTCACCTGAGCCCGAACATCCGCATTCTGGTATCCATCCAAAAGCCCAACCCAAGTCTGGTAAACCACCACATCACCTGTCACCACAGGTGTCACCGTCACAGACAGCGTGGGAGCAGGAGGCTTTTTTTCCTCACATCCTGCAATAACCAGGCTCATAAGCAAAACGGGGATCACCAATCTCATTGCGGTTGTGTTAATCGTCATAAAGAGGGATGTCAATCGTGGCTGCTTTAACCGACCCGAATCCACTCGCGACTTTTTGCACTGGCGCTGACGGCGGTGAGGACTTTCTCGGTATTCAGCCCATCTTCAAACGTGGGGTGAACGCTTTTCCCCTCCGCAACAGCCGTGATAAAGTCCGCAAAGGTGTTCACGAAGGTGTGTTCGTATCCAATGATGTGGCCCGGTGGCCACCATGCCCCGGCGTAGGGGTGGTTCCCCTCCGTGACAATAATATCCTTGAAGCCATTGGCATCTGAGGGGTCAGCGGCATTATAAAACTTCAGCCGGTTCATGTCCTCAAAATCAAATGCCAGGGACCCTTTGCTTCCGTTGATCTCGATCGTGATATGATTTTTTCGGCCATACGCGAAGCGGGTGGCTTCCAAATTCGCAATGGCGCCATTTTTGAAGCGCCCGATCCAGGAAACAGCATCATCCACGGTGACCTTGCCGGTTTTCTGAGCGCCTTTGGCGGTCAGCCCAGAGCCAGACTCATCCAAAAGCGGGCGCTCCTTGACAAAAGTTTCCATGAGGGCTGTGACTTCTTTGAGTTCGCCGACGAGGTAACGGCCAAGGTCAATGATGTGGGCATCGATGTCACCATGGGTCCCGGAGCCCGCGATTTTTGATTGCAGCCTCCACACCAAGGGGAACGAGGGATCCGCAATCCAGTCCTGGGCGTAGCGGGCACGATAGTGATAAATCCGGTCACCCAAATCGCCACGCTCGATCATCCGTTTGGCGAGCGCGATGGCAGGAATCCGCCGGTAGTTATGGCAGACCATGTTTGGCACCTTAGCTTTTTTGACCGCCGCCACCATTTTTTCGCACTGGGCCACATTGAGGGCCAATGGCTTTTCGCAGAGGATTGCCTTTCCGTGCTTGGCCGCCTCAATGGCGATTTCGCAATGACTGTCATTCGGCGTGGAAATATCGATAATGTCGATCTCGGGATTCGAAACGACGTCTTTCCAATTGGTGCTCGCAAACTGCCAGCCCAACTTCTGACGCGCTTCCTCAACCGCATCGGCCGAGCGACCGCAAATCGTGTGTAATGCCACATCCACCGGCAGATCAAAAAACCGCGGAGCTTGTCGCCACGCGTTGGAATGGGTCTTGCCCATAAAATTGTAACCGATGAGACCGACGTTGAGAGTGCGTTTTGACATGGAATGAGAGGATTGAACTTTTTATCTCAGCAAACGAGGTCAAAGAAAGAAAGCTGATTTCTCGGAAAGCTTGAGAGCAAGTGTTGCCTAGGGAAGGGTTGTTGGAGCAGCCAGGATGTTGGTTAGAGAAGCTTTTTCGAGGACCACCTCCTCCAAGAGATCATCACTTGAAGGAGTTTCGTCAGCGCCCATGGAGAGGACTTTCACATAGAGCGAATCTCCAACAAATTTATAAGCGATGTCCACAGGGCGGCCCCAGGCGTCGCAGACCATTTTTTTACATCGGGACTTGCAATCAAAAAACTCCCTTCCTGTTCTGTGGAATTCTATTAATTGCTCGTTATTGAGGTTCACCCAGTCGCCCACCCGAGGAATGGTCCCGAGATCTTTGCCGTGAGTCCTTTTTATGTGGGCGGCTATTGATTTGAGGCAGGAGTTGGTTGCCGCGTTGTAAACCGTATTCTTTGTGGAAACCACCAGCACCGACACGAGTGCGGCAGCAATAATAATCGAAACGAGATGTTTGGGCGGCTTTGGCAATGCTCTTGGAGTTCCTCGGAGGTTGATGGGAAATACGAGACCATTTTGGCAAAAAAGCGAGCTTAAGTGAAGTGCCCATACGCTTGCTTTTCATGCTTTCAAGCCATGGGTTCGCCAACCAATGTCTTTTGTCGAGTCACAAATTGCCTGTGCGCATGACTTGACGTCGAGGTCCTTTGGTCCGAGGATGCAGGCAACGCAGGGGAGCCCTATGGCTGAGAGTTCAACGTTGGTGATCAACGAAGAAGACCCTAGGAACCTGATCCGGCCAACACCGGCGTAGGGAGCGGCCTTGAAGGCAACCATGCGTGCAGAAAATCCATGCACCCATGATCGCAAACAAATCGTCCTTCGAACCTCACAGCACGGAAACTCTTCCCAACTCCTCGCGGGTATATGTCTCCGGGTCGATTCACCCTGACATTCAAGTGCCGCTGCGAGAAATCACCCAAGCAGCAACAAAATCCTTCTCAGGCGAATTCGCGGCCAACGATCCGGTGCGTGTTTATGACACCTCAGGGCCATGGGGAGATCCTGATTTTGAGGGGTCTGTCGAGGAAGGCCTGCCTCCACTCCGCCGGGATTGGATTCTCGGCCGCAACGATGTCGAGGAATATCAGGGCAGAAAAACCCAACCCCTGGATGATGGGTACCTTTCCGAAGTCCATGCCAAGGCAAGAAACGGCAGCGCAAAAATCCAGAATCCCAAGTTTTCCAAAACTCCGTTCCGTGGTTCAGCCGGACATCCCGTGACCCAGCTTTGGTATGCGCGTCAGGGCATGATCACGCCAGAGATGGAATTTATTGCTCTCCGCGAAAACATGGGCCGCCATGAAATCTCAGATCTCAAATTTCAAATCTCAAATTTTTCGGAAGACATTGCCCGTGACGATCTCAGCAAACAGCATGCGGGTTCAGCTCAACAGACGTCCCCTCCCTCCCCGTACACACCGAGTGTGTTTTCGCGGTTTCCTCAGCGCATCCCCAAGGAAATCACGGCAGAGTTTGTACGCAGCGAAGTTGCGGCCGGACGAGCGATTATCCCCTGCAATATCAACCACCCCGAACTCGAACCGATGATCATCGGGCGAAATTTCCTGGTCAAAATCAATGCCAACATCGGCAATAGCGCCGTGGCTTCCAGCATTGAGGAAGAGGTCGAGAAAATGCGGTGGGCGACCAAATGGGGGGCCGACACGGTGATGGACCTCTCCACCGGAAAAAATATTCATGCCACACGCGAGTGGATCCTTCGGAACTCCCCCGTGCCCATCGGTACGGTTCCGATTTATCAGGCTCTCGAAAAAGTTGGTGGCAAGGCCGAGGAACTGACATGGGAAATTTACCGCGACACGCTCATCGAACAGGCGGAGCAGGGAGTCGATTATTTCACCATCCACGCCGGGGTTCTCCTGCGTTTCATTCCGCTCACGGCAAAGCGAATGACCGGGATCGTGAGCCGCGGGGGAAGTATCCTTGCCAAGTGGTGCCTTGCCCATCACAAGGAAAACTTCCTTTACACACACTGGGACGACATTTGTGACATCATGGCCGCTTACGATGTTTCCTTCAGCATCGGGGATGGACTTCGTCCAGGCTCCATTGCGGATGCGAATGACAAGGCCCAATTCGGCGAGCTTGAGGTTCAAGGCGAACTCACCCAGCGCGCATGGGCCAAGGGCGTGCAAGTCATGAACGAAGGCCCCGGCCATGTCCCGATGCACATGATCGAAGAAAACATGGCCAAGCAGTTGGAGTGGTGTCATGAAGCGCCGTTTTACACGCTGGGCCCTCTCACAACCGATATTGCACCCGGTTATGATCACATCACGAGTGGCATCGGTGCCGCGATGATTGGTTGGTATGGTTGTGCCATGCTTTGTTATGTGACGCCTAAAGAACACTTGGGCCTTCCCAACAAAGAAGACGTCAAGGCGGGTGTTATCACCTACAAACTTGCCGCCCATGCGGCCGACCTGGCAAAAGGCCACCCCGGAGCTCAACTCCGTGATAATGCCATCTCGAAAGCCCGCTTCGAATTTCGTTGGGAGGACCAGTTTAATCTGAGCCTCGACCCCGTGACCGCCCGCGAATACCACGATGAGACCCTCCCTCAAGAAGGCGCAAAAAGCGCCCACTTCTGTTCGATGTGCGGCCCGCACTTTTGCAGCATGAAAATCACCGAAGACGTCCGCAAATATGCGGCCGAACAGGCGATCTCCGAAGAGGAGGCGCTCCAGGTGGGGATGGAAGAAAAATCGAAGGAGTTTGTGGAAGCCGGAGCGGAGGTTTACCACTCGGCATGAGACATCCTGCTTCCGGGTAGGGCGCGTCAGTCCCTTGACCGCCGACTACTTCTGCTTCATGCGACGGCGGGCAAGGGACTGCCCGGCCCTACCCTCAAGGATCGCTGGCCTTTTGTTGCACTAGATGGTAAAAATCTCCTTTCCCAATGACTCCAAAAAAATCAACCTCCCGTCCTTACTCTTCCCTTGTTCTTGATGGCGACAGCCGTGCACCCAGCCGGGCGATGCTTTATCCGGTGGGCTTCAGCGAAAAAGATTTTTCCAAATCCCAGATCGGCATTGCTTCCACGTGGAGCATGGTGACCCCCTGTAACATGCATATTGATGCCTTGGCCCGCGAGGCGGCGTTGGGCACCGACAAGGCCGGGGGTAAGGCCACGATCTTTAATACGATCACTATCTCTGATGGGATCTCGATGGGCACCGAGGGCATGAAATACTCCCTCGTCTCTCGCGAAGTGATTGCGGACTCGATTGAGACCGTGGTGGGCTGTCAGGGTTACGATGGCTTTGTGGCCATCGGCGGGTGCGACAAAAATATGCCGGGCTGCTGCATGGCGATTGCGAGGATGAACCGGGCGGCCGTTTTTGTTTATGGCGGAACCATTCTTCCCGGATGCCTGAATGGAAAAAACCTTGATGTGGTTTCTGTTTTTGAAGCGGTGGGGGCTCAGGCTGCTGGAAAAATTTCCGCACGGGAGGCCAAACGCGTGGAAGCCTGTGCGATCCCTGGTCCGGGTTCCTGCGGTGGCATGTACACCGCGAACACGATGGCCTCGGCGATTGAGGCGCTGGGGTTCAGCCTGCCGAACAGCTCCGCTCAAGCCGCCATCTCTGAAGCAAAAAAAGATGACTGTCGCCGCGCCGGCGCTGCAGTGTTGAACATGCTGAAACGTGGGATTCGTCCTTCAGACATTTTCAGCAAAGAGGCCTTTGAAAATGCGATCACCGTTGTCATAGCCCTCGGCGGCTCGACAAATGCTGTTTTGCATTTGTTGGCAATCGCCCACTCGGCAAACATAAAACTCACGCTGGAAGATTTTACCCGCATTGGCAAACGCGTGCCGGTTTTGGCGGATTTGAAACCCAGCGGCCGATTTATGATGAGCCAGTTGGTGGAGATCGGCGGGATACTTCCGATGATGAAAGAACTCCTCTCCGCTGGATTGCTTCATGGCGATTGCCTCACGGTCACTGGGAAAACCCTCAAACAAAATCTGGCCCCTTTCAAAGCGTATCCCAAGGGTCAGGAGATCATTGCTCCGGTGAGCAAACCACTCAAGAAGGACTCCCACCTCGTGATTCTTCGCGGCAACCTCGCTTCAGGCGGGGCTGTTGCCAAAATCAGCGGGAAGGAAGGTCAACTGTTTGAAGGCGAAGCCCGCGTGTTTGATGGCGAGGAAAAAGCCCTCAAGGCAATCCTTGCCAAAAAAATTAAGAAAGGAAATGTGATCGTGATCCGATACGAGGGACCACGTGGTGGCCCTGGGATGCGCGAGATGTTGTCCCCAACAAGTGCGGTGATGGGCCTTGGACTCGGAAAGGATGTGGCCCTGGTGACTGATGGACGGTTTTCCGGCGGCACACACGGCTTTGTGGTTGGGCACATCACCCCGGAAGCCTATGATGGTGGGGCGCTGGCCATCGTTGAAGACGGGGACACCATCATCATCGACGCCGTGAAACACACGATCACACTCGGCGTCCCGGCATCCGTGATTTCCGCAAGGCTCGCCAAGTGGAAAAAGCCACGCCCCCGCTACACTCGCGGCGTGCTGGCCAAATATGCCGCGCACGTGACAACAGCTTCTGAAGGAGCGGTCACCGACAAAAACCTGTTTTAAAGGGAGACATGAAAGAGTTTCCAGCGGCAGCCGGCCAAACCACACTGCACTGTTTATCCTCTTCGGCATCACAGCCGGAGGTTCGGATCGTGCAGATGTCGGTCAGCTTTGGCGAACCGGTGCCCATGGAAAAACTTCGCAGCACATGGAGCGGGCTGGCAGCACGTCATGGTGTCCTGCGTTCCGCATTTCGCTCTCAAAAATTTGGGGGACTTATTCAAGTTGAGAGTGACGCAGCCGAGGCATCTTGGCGGGAGTTGGATTGGTCTGAGGTTCCTGTCTCCGAGCTTGGGTCCCGGTGGAGCAAGACTCTAGCCGAAGAAGCCGCGAGGCCAATCGATTTGGCGACCGCCCCGGTGGTCCGTTTTGTGACCATCCGTCTGCCGGGAGGATCGAACCACCTCCTCGCCACGCATCCTCGGTTTTTGTTGGATGAGGATTCCTGGTTCCTGCTCCTTTGCGAGTGGATCGAAGCATTGGATGGCCAGCCAGCACCGGAGATGCTGGAAGAAACGGCGACCGAAGCTTACGCTTCCAAAGAATTCTGGAACAAATATTTGGAGGGGGCCTCATCCAGGCCACTTCGGGTTTATCCGGAAAGCCAGGAACCGGCCACTGAGCACTCGATCTTGATGGATCGCGAGTCCACCCGCGCCATGGCTGACGCTTTTGGTAAAGTCGGGTCCAACACCAGAGACGGGATTCTGGCCCTTTGGAGTTACCTGCTTGCCCGCCTTTCCCTTCAAACCGAAGCTCTCACGCTCACGACGGTTGACACCCCTCGCGCCCCACTCGGCGGTCAGCGAAACCTCCTTCCCTGCCGATTACCCATCACGTCAGAGGTGCCGATCAAAGACTGGTTGCGAGGTTTCACGTCTGCAGAAAAACGCCGGGAAGCCGCAGCAAACACGGGCTTCCCAGATCTCCCGGAGCCGTTTGCTTCGGCAGGTCTTCCTGCCTTTGTTTCCCTTTACACATGGCTTCCTCCTTTGGTTGGGGACCGAATCACGGAGGCCTTTCCCCGATGGATTAAAATGGATGCCAAGCTCATCAGTCAACCGCTCCATCCATTGGAATTGATAGTCAGGGACGGGCCACGGCTTTCACTCCACCTCGCTTCTGCGAATCTCTCCTCCTCTGAAACCTCGCGGCTTCTCGGCCGACTTGAGGCCCTTTTGAGCCAATTTCTCGAGAACCCGGAGATCTCGCTTGGCCAACTGGAAATTCCAGGCACCTCACAGCCCGACGTGCTCTCCTCCACTCCTTCCGAAGACCCCAAATCCATCCAAGAGGTCATTGCCGAAGCGGTGGTGGAAACTCCTGATGCTGTTGCCATCGAGGACGCCTCGGGTGCCATTCTGACCTATCGGGAGGTTCATGATTACGCCCTGCTCGTCGCGGCCTATTTGCAAAATGAAAACCTCGGGCAGGGATGGACCATCGCCTTTTGTCTGACCCCCTCCCCATGGGTTCCCGTCGCCATGCTCGGGATCCTACATGCAGGCGACACGTGTCTGCCATTGGATGCAGGTTCGGATTCCGCTTGGTTGGCTTCACAAGTTGAAGCCGGCGATGCGGAGTTGATCATTTGCGACTCCGGAACCGAGCATCATTTCACAGGCACCGGAAAAAAGATTCTGGTGATTGATCGGGAGTGGGCGACAATTTCCGCAGCCACCCAGCCCGAACAATCCTCCAAGGCCCCGAAAGTTGCCATGATCCTGCCTGGAGCACCAAATTGGGAGTCTCCAGCCCTGCAAACCCTCACCCCTTATCTGTTGGCCCTGGCCTGCAAACGGTCCTCAAAATTGCTCGACCTCCAACATGGTGACCGGGTTCTTGTCAATGGACCGGCGGGATCCGCAGCTTTCACAGAAGCCCTGCTTTGCAGTTTGCAATCCGGTGCGACGGCTCTCATCGGAAGAGACCTCCATGGCGAGTCCTTCGCGACCGCCCAACCCACCCACTTGCGGCTGACGTCTTCGGAGTTTTCTTCCTTCAGCACTCACGAAAAACCTGCAGAAAATACTCTGCGTCATTTGAGCATTGACGCCCAGACGGGACCAACCCGAGCCCAGGACCTTCAAGCGTGGCAGGACCTCAACTCCGATAAAATCCGTTGGCATCATTTCTTGAGTCCCTGCGGATTCGCAGGCTTGGGACTTCATCTTGAAATCAAAGAACCCTCAGAATTTCCCCAGGCTGACGGGTTTGTCAGCCATGGCAAGCCATCACGATATAGTGGATATTCGTTTGCTGATCACTCCGGCCAAGTGCCGCCCGCTGGCTATCCGGGGATCCTGCGTTTCGCCCTGCCTTTCACCTCGGTCGAGATTAAGGAATTGGAGGCATGGAAAGATGCGTCAGGAAATTATTTTGTCATCCAGCCCGAGGTCATTGAGGAAGTTGTCGAGCCTGAGGTTCCCGTGGAGTCCCCCCGCCCCTCCCCTCCTGATAAGGAACCAATGACGGAATCTCCGCCTGTCCAGAAATTGGCCGCTCCCACGGTTAAGGCCGAGGCCCCCTCAACTCCTCCGCCTGACCCCCGTCCCAAACCCTCACTGCTCACAAATCTGGGTGGTCCTTTGGAAGCTCCTTTGCTTGTGCTTCTCCATGACATCCATGGCTCTACGAGTTCCTATGCTCAGATTCTCCCTTTCCTTATCCAAGATTGGTTTGTGTTGGGCTCGATGCCTCCCTTGGGAATAACACGGAATGTTTTGGAAGATGCTTCACGCATCGTCTCAACTCTCAAAGAAAATTGGCCCAATACGCCGATTCACCTTTTGGGAATTGGATATGGTGGCCTGCCCGCCTTTGAAATTGCCACTCGCCTGCGCCACGCGGGGGAAGATGTGCCTTTTATTGTTGTCGCAGGCACGCCGCCTCCCCTTCCCGAAACAACAGGTTGGCTCGGGTCGCTCAAACGCAGCTTCTCAGGTGTCCATTCTAAGATTAGCGAACCTCACACCTTGGAATTCCTCACAGCTTCGTATCACCCCAAACCGCTCGACGGCCCCTTCGGAGTTATCCTTACCCATGACCTCCCCAACACTTCTGAACATGGCTGGCATGAACTCGCCCCCGACGCCGCAATTGAGTCACTTGGTTGCACAGCGGATGAGCTAATCTCAACTCACTCTGCTAACTTTGCACAAACTCTAAGATCTCTCGCAGGGCTTAGTTGATATCCATAAAAAACGTGGGATAGTCTCCTTAGATGAATTATTTGGGGGGGACGATTATTAGATCGGCGACGGCTTTCTTCGCCCTGGCTGGCTCCCTCACAGCTCATGGCATGCAAATCGAGGGGTATTTGCCGGAACGCCATGACCGCTTTCAGTCCGGCTATTCCACCAATCCGGTTGTGAATCCCATTGCTAATGGCGACCCCCAATTCCTTGGAACGAATTTTGATTTTTCGGGAGTTCCGTGGAATGCGGCAGATCGGCGTCAGAGCTTTGTTTTTCTTAGTCGCAAACACTACCTTTTTGCCAACCACTTTGGCCCGGCAAGCACCTTGCAGTATTTCTCATCAGCCACCGGTATGGGAACGGCAACCCGCGGGAGTTTTGTCAATCTTCCTGACTCTGACACTGGGGTCGCGCGGCTGAGCTCTTTGCTCCCGGCCGCCGCAGATATCTCGACTTATGCGCTTCTGGATCTGCCCACCACAAATTCATATGTGGGACGTGATCTTTTAATGTATGGATGGTTTGCCCGTCTGGGCAAAAGCAAAATCTCCAGCGTACTGCCGGGCGGGAAAGTTGTGAGTGGGGCGAATAAAAAATATTTGTTCGAGTATGAAGGCCCGCTGGCCCGCCAGGATTTTGTGACTCTCGAGGATCTTGATTCAGGCAGTCCCTCTTTTATTCCGTTTGGTGGCGAACTCACCCTGACAGGAAACCATTTTTATATTATTAGTGGGGGTGTGGGAGGCGGCGGAGATAGCTTTCTGGCTCTGCCGGAGCTTGTTCCCCAACTCAATGCCATTCTTGCAGAAGAGGGATTTGCGTTGCGGTTTCGGACACAGCCCGCAAAACAGTGGACGGGAGGAACATCAAATTGGAGTGGCAACACAAGTTGGTCACCCCTATTTGCCCCATCCGCGACGCAAACCACGGGCTTCGCTGGCAGCGTCACCAATAAAACCATTTCTCTCGGTGCCGCCCGCACCACGCGGGGAATGCTATTCACAGGCACTCAGGGCCAGCCCGGCTACACCTTCCAAGCCGGAAATACCCTCACGGTCGGTTATGTCGGGATTCGCAATGAGGCACCTGCGACCCAAACTTTCAACTGTGCGATGGCCTTGAATGAACATCAGCATTGGACCGCATCCGCCGGGAATCTCGATATCTCTGGTCCAATCAACTTGGATACAAAATTCCTCAACCTGGGCGGGCCACAAACGATTTTTTTGAAAGGCAACATTGGAGGATCTGGCGGTCTGTCCACGCAGGAGGGAACCACGCAGTTGAGCGGTTCAGCCACCTACTTAGGACCAACATATCTCTACGGAGGAGAACTTCACCTCCTTGGGGCCGGACAGCTACCACCCACAGCACCCGTGGTTTTTGCCGGAGGTCGGCTGAGTGTCGATGCCGTGAACCTAAACACCGGAGTCCTCCGGCTTCTTGATCATTCCCGACTCATCTTTGCGCCGGGTCCCGGTTCAATCAACTTTGCTTCGAGCGTGGCGGAAACTTGGACGGCGAACAGCACTCTGACCGTTGAAGGTTATGACACGACCACACATCAACTCAGGATCGGTGACACTTTTGATGCCATCACCCCGGCTCAAAGGGCCGCTATATCCTTCAATGGGGTTCCCGCTTTTCATGGAGGCAATGGCGTGCTGCGAATGGCCACGCCTTTTGAGCTGTGGCTGCTGAAAAAATACCCGAAGGACGCAGGCAATCCCGCCACGCTTGCCTCCGTGTGGGGGCCAAATGCAAACCCCTCCGGAGATGGCACCACAAATTTGTTGAAATATGCCCTGAGTCTGGACTCTCCAGCTGCCTCAACCGACCAGCATCCGCAAGCCGAGATCAATCCCGAGGGATTCCTGCAGATCTCTATTCCCCGCAACCCCACCGCCACAGACATCACCTACCTTGTCGAAGTGTCCGATAATCTCTCAACCTGGGAAAGTGGCGACACCCACACCGTGATCGTAACCGATGAGCCGGCGCTGCTTATTGTCCGCGATGCCCTCTTGTTCCCAGATTCAGGTCGCCGATTCATGCGGCTTGTTGTGACCTTAAGCACGGGCGCCTTGGCACCTTCTTTCGGAGGATCAGGCGACTGATCCCTTCACCCGCGTCCTACACAGGCCGTGAGGATGCTTTTCCTCACTTCCTTTCACATCCCGCGGGTCTGGCGGAAAAATCCATCCTTGCATACTTACACCGTAAGTATAATGTGCGAGGATGAAAGCATGGATTTGTCCGAAGTATGGTTCGCCGGAGGTTTTGCGTTTGGAGGAGGTTGTGGATCCCGAACCCGGGCGCGGGGAAGTGGTTGTGAGTTTACGGGCCGTCTCGGTGAACAGTGCGGACGCACGGATTCGAGGATGTCGCTTTCCAGCCGGGATGGGCGTCGCGGGCCGTCTGGCACTGGGCTGGAACGGACCGCGTCAGAGAATCCTCGGCACCGATGGTGCTGGCGTCGTGGAGTCCGTGGGACCGGGTGTGGAGCGGTGGCGAGTGGGAAACGAAGTGCTGGTGGTCCGAGGTGCTGCGATGGGGTGTCATGCCGAGACGGTGTTGGTGAGGGCTACGGATGTTGTGGTGCAGAAGCCGGAGTCGCTGGGCTGGGCGGAGGCCGTGAGCCTTCCGTTTGGAGGGCAAACCGCCAAATATTTTCTCAAAAAGGCAGGGCTCAAGGCTGGGGATGAGGTCTTGGTGATTGGAGCGTCGGGTGCTGTGGGGAGTGCCGCTTTGCAGTGGATAGCCATGGCCGGCGCTCGGCCCATTGCGGTCACGAGGTCATCAAACGCGGAGTGGGTGTCTGAGTTAGGTGCGGCAGAAGTGTTGGATTACACGACGACAGATTATGCAGCAGGCGGGCGCCGGTTTGATCTTGTGATGGATTGTGTGGGAGCCGGGACATTTCGGACGCTTCGACATTTGGCAAAGCCCGGTGGGGCCTACCTTGCCGTCGCGGGCGGAGTGCCGGACTTTCTAGCCGGATCCTCGGGCGGGGTTCGCTGCGTGACTGGTGTTATACCGGAATCTGCCGAATTGGTCAGCGAATTGGTCGATTTGGCGAGAATAGGCAGATTTCGTCCCATGATTGGCGAGAGTTTTTTATTCGACGAGTTGCCTGCCGCGCATGCCCTGGTCGATCGTGGACACAAGCGCGGGGTGGCGGTTGTAAACATCAGCTCATACACGTCATGAACAAACTTGTGGCAAAAATGGCCATAAGGTCGAGAGCACGCAAACGGCTTACCCCTGAGCGGGTGACATCCGAAGCCGTTTTGATGGCTGACGAATCGGGGCTGGAAGTTTTGTCCATGCGCGCACTCGCCACACGCCTGGGCGTGGAGGCCATGTCGCTGTATAATCATGTGCCAAACAAGGAGAGCCTGATCGATGCCATGGTGGACCATGTGACTGGTGAGATCATGTTGCCCCGGACGGACCGGGCGTGGCGTCCGCAAATGCGTCAGCGTGCTCTCTCCGCCCTTCAGGTTTTGATGCAGCATCCGTGGGCAGCGATTCCCATGCTTTCTCGAATGAACACCGGCCCCCACATGCTGACCTACACAGATCGCACACATGGATGCCTGCTCGCTGCTGGGTTTTCCCACCGGGGAGCCGATTGGGCACGTCATTTGATGGACAGCCACATCTACGGATTCGCCCTGCAAGAGCTCCATTTCCCGATCCGTCCGCAGGATTATGCTTCCACGGCTGAGGCCTTCCTACCCATGATTCCCGAAGAACGTTACCCGCACCTGCGCGGCCTCGCGGAAACGATCATCTCCAGAAAATATGATGGACGAAATTCCTTCGAGTTTGGGCTGGAAATCGTCCTCGACGGCCTGGCTCGCAAACTTAAAAAATTGTTGTAGTGAGTCTCGATGTCATATTCAGCAACGTCGGCTTCGAGGTCCGCTCGATAAATTCTTTCAAGCTCATCTTCTGTTGATCTGCGCGAGCTTGCCTCATGGCTGTTGGGAAGGCAAAAAATGGGCGGGCAAGGGACTGCCGCGCCCTACCTAGATTGACGTGCTGGCGCGAGCGCGAAGCGCCCCTTTGTTGGTAGGACTGGGCAGTCTCTTGCCCACCCACTTGTCGCATGTGAGCTCAAGTCGGTCCTTTGATTAAGGCAATTTTTCACTCCAACCCATAAGCCGCCCAATCGACGCCCCGCATGTCTCCGGTTTTGAGGAATTGGGCGTGCATGGCGAACGCGGCTCCGAGGGATTGGGGGACGTGGCCATCTTTGACGGCTTCGAAGTAGGCGTGGAGTTGAGGTCGGAATTGGGGATGGGCGCAATGATCGACGATGAGGGCGGCCCGTTCGTGAGGGGTTTTTGCACGAAGGTCGGCGACTCCTTCCTCGGTGACCACCACTTGGACCGAGTGTTCGCTGTGGTCCATGTGGCTGACCAGAGGAACGATCGGGCTGATCTTTCCACCTTTGGCGAGCGAGGGGCACGTGAAGATCGAGATATAGCCATTCCTTGTGAAATCCCCGGATCCGCCAATGCCATTCATCATGGATGATCCCATCACATGGGTGGAGTTCACATTGCCAAAAAGGTCCACTTCAATGGCCGTGTTGATCGTGATAATGCCAAGGCGGCGGACCATTTCCGGGTTGTTGGTGATTTCTTGGGGTCGGAGAAGAATGCGTGATTTAAAAAATTCCAAATCATCATAGACCTCCTTGAGCACATCAGGGCTAAGGGTCAGAGAAGTCCCCGTGGCAAAACGGCATTTGCCACTTCGAATGAGGGCGATCACGGAATCTTGAATCACCTCAGAAAACATATCGAACGAAGGAATATCCGGGTGCTCGCCAATGGCGGCGAGGACAGCATTGGCAATATTTCCCACGCCGGATTGCAGTGGAAGAAATTCCTTGGGAATTCGACCAGCATGGATTTCTGCGGCCAGAAACTCAGCCACATTCTGCCCGATTTTCTGGGTGGTCGCATCGGCAGGGCTAAAGCCTCCGGACTCATCGGGCAGGTTCGTTTCAACCACCCCAACAATTTTTGAGGGGTCCACTTGGATGTAAGGGGTTCCGATTCGGTCAGAGCAATTCAACAGTGGGATTGGCAGGCGGTGGGGTGGGTCTGCCGGCTCGTAAATATCATGCAAACCTGCCAGCCCGGGAGGATGGAAGCGATTGAGTTCGATGAGGATTTTTTTGGCGGCCCCACAGAACGTGGGAGTTGCTCCAACCGATG
>JBGTLQ010000382.1:0-6266 GCA_041744075.1 Terrimicrobiaceae bacterium | reverse complement strand
AACAGTATAAAAAACGCCACCAGTCTTTAGCGTTAACACGGGTCTCCCCTCATCATCGAGACCCAGTGAGTAGCCAGCCTGGTCGCTGATCTTTCCGGCGACGATTCCTCCCTCATTCGTTTGATCGGCCAATAGGACGGCTTCGATTGAAAAATTGTTATCCGTCATCCTTACCGTTCGGCGCTCGGTGCCCGGCGTGATGACTTGCTTGTCCCCTTCGCCTTTCTTGATTTCCTGCACGAGCTGTTCTTGCGGGATTTTCATGAACTTTGTGCCATCAAAGCGAAGGGCACCGCGGTTCCAATCCTCCAAAATTCCAACTTGATAATCTTCAGAAGTGAATCCCTCACCGATTAGCTCATTGAAAGGGATATTCTCAGGCACCGCACCACCCGCATACATTGGCTGATTGTATAGATCGTAAGCCAACACAGTATTGGGGTGCCCGGGTTGATGACGAAAGAACCATTCGCCCACGTTCCCGTAAAGTCCCCATGGAACAAAAACCTTAACCCCTCTATCAATGGCTGCGGATGTATCGGTCGGACGAAAATCGCGCGCTTCAGGATCGATGACCGGCATCTCCGGGGTAAACCATGCCGCAACATCCGTGCTAACATGATTTTGCAGTTCATCGATCTGCTTCTGAAAATCGGCGGTCGTGCGAAAGGTAAATCCCCGATCACGGCTGAATATCGCGGAATGCGGTCCCGCCAGCACGTTGCGGGCATAGCCGATTCCATCAGCATCCTTGAATCCCCAATGATCGAAGAAATTCGTGCTGGCGTGTCGTTGAATGAACAGATTGGCGAGATAATGCTGTTGCTCGCCATTCACACCTTCCATGGCCTGCATAATGCGGAAATTATATCCGGTGTTATGAAAGGCTTGATTCCAGCGATTGCGCACTTCCTTGAAGAAGCTTTGCCCCAGCACCCCGTGACGTGCCTCCGGCCAGTTTCGAGACCACCCGATGTTATTAAACAAGAAGGCCTTCACCCCGTGGTCGAAGTAGAATGCTTCCCCCTTGTGGTAGGAGCCAAGGTTGGCAAAAAATCCCACGGGATCGATGGATAAGTTATTATATATATAAGCCGGGCCGTGGCCCCAAAACTCAATATTGCCGAAATCATTTTTATGCATCAAGCCCTCTGAGACTTGGTTGCCGTGAATCAGGATGCGATTCAGCGGGCCACGCGCTCCCACCACATTGATCCCCATAGCGGCCGTCTGGTGCACAACGTTTCCTGCGATTTCTCCAATCTGCAACCCACTGGCATTGATACCACGCCCCCCTTGGTCAGCGCTACAGCGCATCCCGATGTTCTCCAGACGATTTCGAAGAATGTTTAGCCCGGTCACTTTTCCACTGGGCAAAGTCGGCCCTGCGCTGGTAGCGAAATAGATGCCGTCGTTATCAATGTTCACCAGCTCACTATCAGAGATCGTCACATCAGCCGTCTGATCACTTTCTTTCTCAATATTGTTACTAATGCCTGAACCCGCAGAATCATGAATTCGCACATGGCTGATACCAATATCACTGACGTCACCGGTCAGCCGAATTGCGGCCATCTGGGAAAAATTGCCGGGCCGACTGTAATATTCCCCAGGTTTTTCCACGCCTCGAGCCGCGCGGTTTAAATCAGGCACATTGCCTCCAGTGAAATTGAGTCCGGAGATTTCCACATGCTTAACATCGTCCAAATCCACAGTTACCTCATGGCGCGCAACTTCGAAAATAGCCTCATTGGGATTGATGTCGCTCGGCAGCCGGAGATAAAGTTTCCGTCCCTCGGGCACAAAAGTCCATTCGCCATCCGTGTCTAAAAAGCGCGGCAGATTCTCGAGAAAGAAAGGGCTCTGAATCTGAGGATAACGATTGGGATGCGTCAGCGGCACCATCATGCTGCCTTCTTCGGGGTTATAACGATGCACGTCGGAAGGAAACGGACCAATGATGGCGATGTTACCGCCCGGACTCACATGATTGATCCACATCGTGGCACCATCAAAAGCATCAGGCTCAAAACCTTTAAGCACCTCAGCCGCAATTTTTGTTCGCGGCCAACGGCTGGAACGTTCGCTATCCGCCGCATCCACACGAAACCACTGGGTGAAGTGATTAAAAGGATGCTCGATCTTCCAGTTCGGCCAACGGGCCAACGGAATTCTCTCACGTTTGCCATCTTCATCCACCAGCCAAGCAGCGCGTGGGATAAAGTCGCCGGGGAGCGTCACGCTCCAGACCTTGCCGATCGATCCATCCGGGATCCCGGCCAGCTTTGCTTCCTCGGAATCCACAAGCTGCCACCCATCTACCTCGACCGAGGCCGCTAACGTGGCAGGCCCATCTCCCCATGATGGATCACGAGTCAGGCGGATGGGCTCATCATCCGTTCCGGCTTCGCGTCCGGTCAATTGACCGCGATAAGTGACTCCCCCTTTGAAAACATAGGTGTGAACCCCCTTTTCCGCAGCGGCTTGATCTCCCGCTTCGGCATCCCATGGATGATGTTTCCATGGTTTTTCTTTAGCGGTGCCGTCATTGGTATCATCACCAGACTCGTAATCGATGTAGCGTACCGAATCGCCCTGAGTGAATCGAAACGGCTCCGGCATCCACCGGATCTCTGTGCCGCCCTCCACGATGATGGCATCCGCATTCACCGCAGATTCCAACGCATCAAACTCCACGGCTTCCCAAGCGGCTCTTTGTGTATCGGATGCCAAAGCACTGAGCGGAATACAGGCTGCAACGAACATCCAGGGGGATATTAATTTCATAGGGATGAAGATGATCTTTACTTAAGTCCAGCCATTAGCGAGCCACCTCCACCCCGCCCAGTTCACTGCTAAATATTTTTTTGTTCCACGAGGCATCGGGAGCCACGTAAATAATGGCCGAAACTCGGGTAATCCCTTCTTTATCCGGGATTGTTGCTTTCGCGACTTGAATGCCTTGCGTATTCCGGGATACCTGAATGCGGCGCGCACGCGTTAGCGGGCCTTTACGATCTTTCCCTGCCCACCAATGCAGGTCCACCTGCAAGACTTGGGCATTGGGCACCACACCCGGTTTGAGATCGACCAAAATTTCCACTTCTTCTCCGACTTTGACTTTCTCGGGCATGGAAACGCGCCCCCAGTCAAATTGGCCGGTAACTCTCCCAGCGCCTTCCTTCCATTCAACGACGGGCGCTGCACTTTGGGTTGCCGCTGGAGCTGAGCCTACCGCCATGCTAACCTCAGTCGAGAGCGTCTTATTCGCATAAGTTCCATCCGGTGAAACATAAATCACGGCAGTCACTCTTGTCAGCCCGTCACGTTTTGGGATATCCAAAATGCTGGTGTAAGGTGTGGTGGCACCTGGCACGATGTTAATGGGCTGGCCCTGGCCGATGGGTCCGATGCGCTTGGCTCCTTCCCATCCATGAATATCCATGCGCAGTTTCATGCCGGAACGCTCGATGGTTTCCACGCCGAATACGACTTGCACGTGTGCCACCCCGCCAGGGACGACTTCTTTGGGAAATGAAACCGATCCCCAGTTTTCGTCTTTAAGTTCACGCCCGGCACCTGTCTGAAATTCCTTCCCATCAAACGCCGCCGGCGCTGCCGCCACGGCTTCCGAAGGAGTGCGTGGTGTGTAGTTAATGACTTGCAAACCGCTTACTGTCGGATGTTCCAAGGCTCCTGCGTCGCGAATGCCGCCGGTCGGCTCGCGCCCGGTGAAATCCCTAAACTGCGGGCCGTTGAACTGCCATGCCATCAAGGTTTGAATATCCGTTTTTGCATCGGCCAAGGTGCCGCGCGTGACCCGGAGATAATCAAGCGCGCCTTTGTAACCCAGCCCGACCTCGAAATCGGACTCGTTGTCCAGCGAGGCAGTTGCCACCGGGACAGTGCCTGAGGCCTCTCCGGTGTCGTCAATTCCATCCAGGTAAAGAGTGACTTTTCCAGCAGCACGATCCACTTCGGCCAAGACATGATGCCATTTGCCGTCATTAACGGATGTTTTCCCGGCAAGCGAGTAGGTGGTTCCTCCCGCTTTAAGAGTAAGAACTGGTTGACCTTGAGCATTTAGACTGAGTGCATAACCGGCTGCATCGCCTAATTTCCCGGCAATGGTTCCGCCACCCGCACCCGGCTCGGTTCTTAGCACGGTTTCGATGAGGAAGTTATTGTCCGTCATGCGCACGGTTCGACGATCTTTCCCAGGGAAAACCACATCATCCTTGTCTTTCACTTTGCGGACAATGTCCTGCACCAGTCTGGCGTTGGGGATCCGCATCACTTTCTTACCATCGAAATTGAGTGCTCCCTTGTTCCAGTCTTCCAAGGCACCCATATGATAATCCTCCGAAGTGAAGCCTTCGCCAACCAGATCATTGCCGGGAATTTCCGAACCTATTTGGATCGAGCTTGTCCCTGCGTAGGTCTCCTGAGGGAACAAATCGTAGGACAATACCGTGTTAGGATCACGGGGATGATGCCGGAAGAACCATTCGCCGACATTTCCATAGAGCGCCCACGGGACAAAAACCCGCACGCCACGATCGATCGCTGCCGATGTCGGAGTCGGCCTGAAATCGTGCTTCTCAGGATCCATCACCGGCATGTCATCGGTGACCAAAGCGGGTTCGCCGAGAGTGACATGATTTTCGAGCGTCTTGATATGATCCTGAAATTGCTCAAGCGTTTCATACTTCGAACCCTTGTAGCGGGAATAGATCGCTCCGTATTTTCCCGCAAGGATGTTGTTCGCGTAGCCTAACTCCGCCGCATCATCCAGGCCCCAATGCGATAGGAAACTGACCTTCTCATTATTCTGGATAAACAGGTTCGCCAAATAGTGCTGCTGATCCCCGTGTTTGCCCTCCATGTTCTGCATTTGGCGGAAGTTATAGGCTGTGTTCTGAAACGCCTGATTCCACCGGTTGCGGACTTCCTTGAAAAAGGTTTGTGCGGTAATCCCGAGGTGCGCCTCGGGAAAATCCCGACACCAGCCGATGTTGTTAAACAGGAATCCTTTAACGCCATGATCAAAATAGAAGGCCTCGCCTTTGTGATAACGATCTTTGCTGGCCACATACCCAATCGGGTCCACCGCAACATTGTTGTAAACATAAGCCGTGCCCTGGCCCCAGAATTGAATATTTCCAAAATCCGCCTTTTGGAGAAGAGCTTCATTGACCTGGTTGCCATGCATTTGGACCCGAATGAGAGGGGCAGGGTAAGTTTGACCGCCGAAAACGTTGATACCGTGTCCTCCAACCGTATGCACCACATTGCCGGCAATCTCCCCGACTTGCAGGCCATGAAAATTGATCCCGCGTCCTCCCTGGCTCACGCTGCAACGGAGTCCGATGGTATGAAGGCGATTCCGAAGGACCCGCACATCGGTGATCGCACCGCGAGGACTTTGTGAGTCCGCCATAATATTACTAAAGTAGATGCCATCGTTGTCGATGTTTGCGAGATCATTGTCAGCAATCAGGATGTTCTCGATCACGTCACCGTCCGTTTGCACCCAGTTGGTGATCCCCAAACCTGCCGTGTCGCGGATTTCAAGATTTTTAAAAACCATGCCCTGAGCGCTGCCTAACAGGCGGATGGCCCCCATTTGCGTGAAGTTGGAGGGGCGTGTCCAATCCCCGGCTCGCGCCGCATAGTTGTAATCAAAGGCATTCCCGCCAGTAAAGCGCAAGCCGGAGACCTCAATGTTTTTTTGTCCGACGATATCTAAAATCACGGGCACCACCGCCACCTCAAAGGTCACTTGGTTGGGATCTGCGTCGCCGGGCAATCTGAGATAGAGCTTCCTGCCCTCAGGCACAAAGGTCCACTCCCCGTCCGTATCGAGAAACCGAGGAAGATTTTCCAAATAGAATGGGCTGTTTTTCTGCGGATGACGCCTGGGATGTTCAAGAGGGATCCGGATCAATCCGCGATTCGGATCATAACCAATGACTTTTGTAGGGTAGATGCCTGTGATGGAGAAATCGCCATGGGAGTTGGGATGCTCCATCCAAACCGTGGCACCATTGTAAGCATTTTTATCGGGATCATTGAGCACTTTGGGGGCAAAAATCGCCGTTTCCGGGAACTTGGCGGCGATATCTTCCACACGATGCCATTGGGTGAAGTGGTTGTAAGGATGTTCGATTGTCCAGTTTGGCCAACGGGCAAGATTCACCCGTTCCCGGGAACCATCCGATTTCAACACCCAAGCGGCACGCGGAACAAATTCGCCCGGCAGAGTC
>JBGTLQ010000381.1:0-13875 GCA_041744075.1 Terrimicrobiaceae bacterium | reverse complement strand
GGGAGTGATGGCATTTTGTTTTTTGGGAAGCAGATGCAAGGGACCGAACAAATTCCTCCGGGTCAGAACCACGCTGCATAAAACTTTATTGACGGCACCAGGCAGTGTGATTTCGTGCGGCTTGAAGGGAAGGATGTTTGGGGTTTTTTTATCGGGCTGTTGGAGACAAACAACGGCACCACCAAAGGAAGGGATACGAATTCGACGTTTCTCTTTAGATGTGGGTGGAAAATTAAGACGATAAACAACACGCCCAGTGTAGTAAGGAAATCCCTGATGACAGAGATCCCCAACGTGCAAGAACTGGGGGGGGCGAGCTACCACAGGATTTCCCCCCCGAATCCCGTAAACTCCAAATTCTCCCAGCAGATAGATCGCCTCGAGAGCAAGCCCCTCAGCGAAATTCGCCGTAAGCTCCAGGGAATTTATTCCTCCTTTCAGCATATCTTTAGGTAGGGGGATTTTACGAAAGCAGGGGTCAACAAACCACCCGTCATCATTTGTTGTGACCAGAAGTTGGCCATTCACTTTGACTGTCCATCGAGCAGGTTGCTCCATCAGGAGATGCAGGGGGCCGTGGGGCAAATGTTCGATGCTGATGGTGGCTTTAAGTGTTGTTGTTATCGACCGAGTTTTAGCCATGGCTGGCCGGGCCCATGGCTGCATCATTCCATGTCCTCGCTGGGGGAGATGCAGCCGCTTCCGCAACTCGGTGTCGATGGCCAAGATATCCGTTTTTTCCCGCCATGGACCCCGTCCGGCTTGCCATTGGAATTGATCCAGAACCAGAACATTTGGCTCATCAAGGGCGTATTTGAAAGGTCCCCGAAGCGTGGTTGTTTTCCCCGTTCTAAGTTTTGGTCGAGGCCGCAGACTTCTGTCCTTGACGTCAACAACCCTAAAAATTCGTTCACCGGAAATCGACAAGGATGTTTTCCAATGGGTTTGTCCCCTGCTTATTTTTCGAGGCACCTCATAACATTTGCCGGTGCGACAGTCCCACTCCTGGACCTGCTTGGCAACACCCGCAAAGCAAACGTCAACCAATGGTATTTTCTTGGTGGCATTGGTATTGCAGATGGCAATGACCCAGGTTTCACCGTCCCTGCGGATTTGGAGGATCAGAGGCAGGTCGTGCTTCTGTTTCTCACGATAAATTAAGCGGACTTTTGGAGGGGCTGAGGCGTGAAGAGCATTTGCCAAATCCTGTTTTCTGAGCGGCACCCGCAATGCCTTCTTGCTCAGTTGAGTTGGTGCTGATGATTTCAGAGCATCAACGTATGAAGGGGGCGGCCCTGCAAAAATCACTTTTCCTCCTGAGGCTTGAAATTTTTCAAGCATTGTGAGAGTGCTGGCGCGCATAGTGACCATCCCGGCAACAACCACCACGCGATAGCTGGCCTCCCCAATTTGAAAAGTCGGAGTGGTCTCTAGATTTTCCACGCGACCCAAACGATGAAGTTGCTCTTCATCTCCATAGTCGAAGTCGAGTTGCGCTCCAATAATCCAGCGAAAGATGGAAGCAAATGTGTGGTCAATCGGGGCAATATCCGGGCTTTGATTTTTGATAAACATCGCCCACTTGGCATGAACCTGTGCCCAGACACTCTCCACCGGGTGCAGCACCAGAATGTCGCAGACGGCATGACCTTGTTGCATCAAAAGTTGAATGCGGGCAAAATACTCTTCAACAGCCCTGTATTCCCGATACCAAGCGGACTGAAAGAAGATGCTTGCGGGGAAATCGCGCTTTGCTTCCCCTGCCATGCTGTACCAAGCCAGATGATGACAGCGAAGATTGATGCCTAAAAATGACTGCCAGTCCCCGATCTCTTTATGCCCATCAAAGTCAAGCTGCCACCCGGTGACGCCATAAAGTTCGCTCAGCATTTCTTTGCGGCCGAACTGCCGGGCCGAGGAGGCCACCTGCTTCGCCATCCAAAATGACCGATTGCCAAGTAGAAGTTGATCCATGCCAGGGGACTCCATCAACTCATAATATCGCAACACCGACCCGCAAGTGATACTCTGGTCTCCCGGCAGATCCTCGGCAAGCAGATGGCCAGTGTTGCGCAGATGATGTCGTCGGCACCACTCGAAGATAGGTCGTGCCCAGCAGTCAAGGAACCGTCGGTGCAGGAGCTCCATATACTGCCACTTCACTGGCGACAGGTTTTCGCCCTTTAGACGCAGAAAAAGTTCTGGAAGCTTCTCACACAGATTGTAGCCGAACTCTGTTTCGAAGAGTTGGGAAAAGTCATCACTCCATGGCGTCACCCAACCCGAATCATGGGGATACAACCACCCCGGCGGCGTTTCACACATCACAAACCCGTGGTGCGGTTCATCGGTAAATATGCCCGGGATGGTGGCTCCAAATTCCTGCCCGCAAACATTGAGATATTGTTCATGGGTGATGCGAAGAAATTCCCCCACCGCCTCCTCATCCAAAGTGTTTAAATAGGTGCCCCCGTTAAAAAAGCTGTGCGGTTGAACAATCTCCTTCGTGAAAATCATCAGCTTTTCGCCCGAGCGAAGTTGCGAATCTCCTGATGACAACATCCGGTAGGATGCCAAAGACAGACCATCATTCCGAATGGCAAACCGTGCCACCTGAGCAGGAAAAGTCCGACCAGCGGCTTGCTTTTTGGAAAGAATCTTCCCGCGTAAATATCTCATACGGAATTTTTCTGATTTGGTGGCCAACCCTCCCGCCGCCCCACTTGGCCATCGATCTTCATCATAAAGCCAACTCTCCAAACCCAACCGTTTGGCCTCAGCCGTGCAGGCCGCCACCAAATCCAACCACTCCCGCCCCAAATACTCCGTGGCCAACCCTGTCCGGGCATGCATAAAAAAACCTCCCATTCCCATTTCCGCCAACACGCCAACCTGACGAATCAATTCCTCTTTTTCCAAGCGATCATTCCATGACCACAGGGGCTTCCCGCGGTAGGCGGATGGGGGATTTCGGAAATGCGACACAAGCCGCAAAGTGTTTGGTGCTTTCACGAATATCATATGTGTGATATTTATGGGGGGTTGGGTCAAGGGATTCCGCTTCGTGGGACCATCATCGGATCAGGTTGAAACACATCCACTACCGCTTATTTTTATTCAGGTGGGTGAGGTTGGAAAAAAATCCGGGGCCTTGAATGGCGAGGAGTTGGCGAAGGGTGCGCATTGAACCATGCAAATCGGTTCTACCCGACCGGTTGGGTTCGCGGATTTTGCGAAGGATGAGCAGTCCAAGGAGGATCGCTGTGGTTTTGATGACGAACCCGATCCGATAAATTTCAATACCGCCATTGTGTTGCTCCAAAAAGTAAGCGAGCAAGAAGCCGGAGATGATGGGTGCAATTCCTGCCGCGATGGAGGTGACTGCCAAGTTGAGGCTGATGCCTGCCAGCTTGGTTTTCTGAGGGAGGAGGTTGAGCAGCAGATTGAAGCTGCCCAAAAAATAAGCAACGCTGAAGAATCCGCCCCAGAAAAACATAGGATACAGGAGCCAGGTATTCCCAGGGTATAGAATTGCCCAAAGATAATTCTGGATCTCCCATAAAAAGAGCCCCACAGCGAGCACAGGGATCGAACCGAGCCGGTCAGCCCTCCGCCCCCAATACGCCCATCCAAGAATGCCGGACAATGTTCCCAGAATCACCAATGCCGTGAAGGTGCTTGGTTCCACCCGAAGTTCTTCAAAGCTGAAAACCGGCACAAAGGGTCCAACAAACCCCAGCCAGAAATTCACCCAACTGGAAAACAAAATGTAGGCCAGCAGGCCCGGGGCCCGAAAGCACTCGATGATGTGTCCCATCCAGCCTTGATGAACCAAATCGGAATGGTCGGTGTGAGTGCGGATGCCATATTGCCAAATGATGCTTCCATAACGCATCAGCACCGCTGTGATGATCAAAGCCTGATACGGCCACAGCGCGGCCTCAGCCACTTCAAATAAGGCAATGGCCAGCAACAAATAGCAGATGGTGACAAGGCTCAGCCAGCGGTTGCGTACGCCAAAATAACTTCCCCGCACCTCCTGAGGCACCCAGTCACGCACCCAAGACGTCCAACCCATGCCGACAAAGGAATGGCTCAAACTCGACAAAACGAAAAAGACAATAAACAGCGGGGCAACACCACGGGCATCATCGGTCGGAAGATAACCCAGCACGGCTGCCAACATGCTCCACAGCCCTACGTTGAACCACCCCAGGCCAAGGGTCAGATCCTTGGGAGTCAGAAATCGCGCCAGCCACGGAATGAGAATAATCTGGAGGGCATTGCTCCACGCTGGCAGAGAAACGATCGCCCCATAGGCGGCCTTATCGATGCCAAAATATTGAGTCAACAAGCCCGCCACCACAAAGTTTCCGGGCACCGCAATGAATGTCCATGGTGTGGCTAAAAGCCCCTCACTGATCCCAATGCGAAGGTTCCTGCGATGATCAGACTCTTGTTTTTTCAATCTTCCTGAATCAACGCAGGATTTTTTGGAGATTCAAGACTTCCCGCTTTGACAAGCCGCAAGACCCAGCAGACTCAGGCCGATGAGCCGCTTTTCAAAGGATCCCCACCACATCTGGCGCAACGGATGGATTTTCCTATTTGGTGATTTTTAGAGCACGAAGTTGATAAGGATAAAATGACAGCTTCACTTTGCCATCTGCGACGGGAACTTCCTCCCCACTTGCGGCATCAATGACTTTGCCTGAGGATGGCATTGTGATTTCCACATTGGGTTTGTCGGTCATCCCAATATTAACAACGCTGAGGTAGGTGCCTTTTCCGTCCGTTTCGATTTTCCGCACAACAACATCCTCATCGCTGGCCGCGTTTGGAATGCGCTGGCTAGGGAGAGCGGGGAGGGAAAGAAATGCCGTGTTAAAATTGCGGGCATACTCGGGGAATCCGCGGGCAAAGTTCCCTCCGGACAGATAACCGATGTTCGTTGGGTCGCCCGTTGCCATGGCAACCGCTTCCGCCATCATGCTATACGGCCCGGTCCTCTCGATATCAGCGATAAAATAGCCAAGTTTGTTTTTGTCGTCCGCATCAAACATCATGTTTTCGTTGAGCGAATAATGGCGAATGATTGTGAGCCCAGATTCGTTGCGGAATGTGTCGAATAGATCTGGATCTGCAACCGTGTAGAGGCGATTGAAGGGAATACCCAGCATCAGCCCCTCATCATCCTTGTATGTCGCGGGATCATGCTCAGGCGAGCCGTGATGGATTTCCCATCCGCCCCATGTGGCGGGAGGGTTGATGAGCGCATCGAGATACAGGCTTTCATCCACCACTTTGTCCACTGTGAGAACTTCGACGGAGTCTTCACCGGTTTTGTGTTCCTCCCCACTCACAATTTTTTTCCATTTCTCAGGCTCGTCGGTCACCAAGCGGGTCCCGAAGGAGCGCCACCGGCCGCCCGGCTCACCTGGCTCGGTGGTGAAGATCACCGAGGCATCGTCAATGCCGTTTTCGCGCAGATGGTCACGCATCGCGGCAAGGAATTGCTTCCGTTTGCCGAACCACCAGGTTTTGTATTTCTCGTAGAGGGGTTTATCATCGATCAGTTGCTGACGAGTTATGGCTTTGCCATCGTTGGCTTCTTTGGCAAACAGTTTGAGGGCCGCTTCGGAGAAGCTCATTGGCATTTGGCCGCGGGGCCGGATCCAAGCCCCCGCGAAGTTCGCCTTGTCCTTGTGCCTGATAATTGTGAGATCGAGCATTTTCTTAAAATCCTCGTAAGCTTCAGGCTGTGTGATATCGACATTGGCACTCTCGATCCACTTGATGTGTGTGAAGCCTTCATCACGCGTGAGGGGGCGGGCCATTTTTTTGTTCCCAAGTCCATCCTGGCCCTTGCTGCCGGAATATTCGTAGTAGGGAAGGACATTAAATCCCGCTTCGCCCATCATCTCAACAATGCCACCCCAGACCCCTTTTGCGTCATTGTTGAAAAAAGCCCATTTGTTACCACCATATTCGGTGGTGTCCCAATGCTGCACAGCCCCGAATTCCAGCAAATCCTTGGTGTAGGTATTCATTCCCAAAAATTGCATGAGGTTTCTCTTGTAACGCCACCAATCAAGAGGCTCCTTGGTCGCCTGAAGGTCGTCTTTCCCGATATTCATCACCATGTCGGCCATTTCCTCGCGCCAGAAAAGGTTCCTGTGAGGCAGGCCCTCGGGGAGGTTGTATTGGGCCTTGAGCTTTTCAGGTTCCGGCACCGCAAGGAGTCGGATTTTGGAAACTGCCGCCCCGGCAGATTCTGGCATGTTCTTCGCTGACCACTGGGAGATTGTCACGGTGATGCCATCCTCCGGTGTAAGCACCCTCTTAGGCTCGTCGCCGCGAATAAAACCCAGCTCCGGCATCCGATCATGCAGATTAAACATCTGAGTCCAGCTTTCCCACTCACCTGAGAGTGGCACATTCAGCGCTTCCGCCAAGTTGTTCACGTATTTCGGATGGAGAGCGTCGCCGATGGTGGATCCTGTGTGAAACCCTCTGCTGGTCTCACTCCCGCCATTCATCACAACCATCATCCGCGGTTTGTCTTCGGGATATTCCACTTGCAGAACATATGTCATGCCGGGTTCAAGGAGTTTCATTTGACCGAGACGATAGGCAAAATAAGCGCCTTCTGCGTCGGTTTTGGGAAGGACACGGGCCTTTCGTCCGAGGATGGTTTCAACCTTGCTGACCCCTTCCGGACTCTGAACGAGGGGTTCCTGCTCGGCCGCGTCGATCTCGTCTATGAGGTAAAGTTCGCCAAACGGCGGGCCCACATCCACCAGCGGGCGTTTTTTCATTTCTTCAAGAGCTTTTGCGAGGGCGGCTTCGCGCTCTGCCGCGAGGCGGGCTTCCTCGGCTTTTTTTGCCTGCATCGCTGCGAAGGCTTCGGGGGTGTATTCATAAAACGCCACCTCGTTAAAATTTGCCCCCTGGTCGTGCACCGTGATCCTCACAAATTGTGTCTCTCGATCAATTGGGATCTCTCTCCATTGCATGTATTTGTCAGTGCGTGCCTCTGTCAGCAGTTCCCACTGATCCGGTGAACCGGTCTCGATGGTGATCGCACCTTCACCGTTCGTATCGAACAAATACATCCGGGAGAGCTTGCGGGGAGACCCCAGGTCAATGTGCGCGCTAAAACTTTTGTGATCCTTCCAGTTTTGAGAGGGAATCGTCCAATTTGAGGATGGTTTTCCGACAGGCGGGCCGATGATAAGGTCTTGTTCATCAACGAGTCCTTCGGCGTTTCCAACCGAGGACTCAGTCACCACATTTGTGGGAAATACAGGAACTCTTCTCTCTTCTGTGTCCTGAGGAGCAGCCATGACCAGGCTGGATGCACCAGTCCATGCGATAAAGAGAGTTGGGAGGAAAAAGTTACGGATCATAGTAGGTTGTGGGGTAGGGAAAGAGCATTCCAACATACCAAAAGAAATACCGTGATCAATCACAATATTTGATACAGGTGTTCGAAAGGTGGGCAGGTGCTGCTGTGGATTTGCTGACAAGTCGCGAGACTCGCACGTCATTCGTGGCTCTCGCCGAAGTGCGGACACTTTTTGTTAACTGCCATTGCCGGGATCCCGATCTCATGGCTGCCCGGGAACATCCAATGTCTTGATCACCCGGTTTTTGAAGAGTGCTGAAAACGTTGCGCTCATCCGAGATACGCATTAACTTATCTGCACATGCGCAAATCGGCATTTTGGCTCTTTTTGTCGCTTTTTGTAGCGGCGCTAGTGGCTGCGCCCTCTCCCCAGACGGCGCGGACGCGGCTTGCTGACGGCTTTGACCAACCGGTCGGCAAACCCAATGCGGAGGGATATTATATGTCCCGTGGGTTCCGTGCCAATTTTCATATGGGGGAGGATTGGAATGGGATTGGGGGCGGGAACACCGATTTGGGGGATCCCGTTTATTCCACGGCCCATGGGATTGTGGTGTTGGCTCGTGACATGCGGATGGGGTGGGGGAATCTGGTGATCATCCGACACACCTTTCTTGAGGACAAACAGCTCCGGGCCGTGGATTCTGTGTATGCGCATTTGGATCGGCTTATGGTTCGAGAAGGACAGCAGGTGGTCCGGGGGCAGCAGGTTGGCACGATTGGGACCAATCGCGGCATGTACACGGCCCATCTTCACTTCGAGATAAGAAAAAATCTATTTATTGGGTTCAATCAGCGAGGGTTTGGCAGGGATTTGAAAAATTATCACGTGCCTGGAGCCTTTATCTCCCCCCGGCGGAAGCTCTCAGGATCCGGTCGCAGCGCCTTGGTTGCCATCAATACGTTCAACCTCCCCGCAGCGAGACCCGGCTCTACACCGGATCCCCGGAATATCAATCCGACTCAAACGGCCTCTGACAAAAAAGAGCCCCGCAAAGGCTGGGGTCCCTTCCGTGTTAATCGCTTCGAAGATCCTGCCGGGTTTTAGTTCTCTGCGGCTTGCCAGATGTGGTCATCGGCGTGCATGATAACCGGCTTGGAGACGCCAGAATCAGTTTTTTTGATCGCCGGAAGCGGTCGTTATCCCGGCCTTGTGATCGAGGAAGCCCGCAAGTCGGGCGTCAAGCGCATTGCAGCTGCCACGTTTGAAGGAGAGACCGATCCGGCTTCTGCTGCTGCGGCTGATGAAGTTTACCCTCTCAAAGTTGGACAACTTGGGCGGCTGCTTGATGCGGCAAAAAAAAGTCGGGCCAGCGTGGCCATGATGGTGGGCCAGTTGGCGCCGAGCAACCTTTTCAATTTGCGCCCCGACCTCAAAGCGTTGGTGCTTTTGGCAAAGCTCAAGCGCCGCAACGCCGAAACTCTGTTCGGCGAAGTGGCCCGTCAGCTCTCGCTCATCGGTGTGGAACTCCTGCCGGCGACCACCTTTTTGGAGGCGCACTTGGCACCGGAAGGGCTTTTTGCAGGTCCTGCGCTCAAGGCCCGCGTTTTGGAAGATATTCGTTTTGGATTTTCCATCGCGAAGGAGACCAGCCGCTTGGATATTGGCCAATCCGTGGTCGTAAAAAATGGAACCGTGCTGGCGGTGGAAGCTTTTGAAGGAACCGATGCCTGCATGCTGCGTGGGGGGAAGCTCGGGCGTGGTGGGGCAATTCTAGTGAAGGTGACCAAACCCGCGCAGGATATGCGATTTGACGTTCCCGTGATTGGGTCTCGCACATTGAGCACGGCCAAAGAGGCAGGTGTCAAAGTTCTCGCCGTCGAAGCCGGCCAAACACTGCTTCTGGACCGCCCTGCCTTGGCTGATCAAGCCAACCGCGAGGGGCTTTCCCTTTTTGGAGTCACTTTATGAAAGTTCTACGCACAGGAGTCCTTGGAGTCGGTCACATGGGGGCCAATCATGCCCGCGTCTATTCCGAATTGGAGGGTTCGCAATTTTCGGCGGTTTATGACATCAACCCCGACGTTTGTCGCTCTATCGCAAAAAAATATGGGGTGCACGCAGCGACCTCGTTGGAGGACTTTGCCAGCCACGTTGATGCCGCAACCATCTGCTCACCGACAGTGACCCATTTTGATACGGGGGCTTTCCTGCTCGCCGCCGGAAAGCATTTGCTCATTGAAAAACCCATTGCTGACACCCCGGCCCATGCCCGTGAACTCTCTCGTTTGGCGGGCGAGCATGGATGCATTTTGCAGGTTGGTCACATAGAGCGTTTCAATCCGGTGCTTGCCGCCTTGGAAGGACAGCTCCAAAACCCCCGGTTCTTGGAGGTCACCCGGCTCTCCCCGTACCCCAACCGAAGCACGGACATTGGCGTTGTGCTGGATTTGATGATTCATGATATCGAGATCATACTGCACCTTGTGCGTTCTCCCGTGGTCAGCATTGACCCGGTGGGGATTTCCGTGCTGAGCAAAGGCGAGGATATCGCGAATGTTCGGTTCCATTTTGAAAACGGCTGCGTCGCAAATGTCACCGCGAGCAGGATCAGCCAGGAAAAAGTCAGGAAAATCCGGGTCTTCCAAGAAAACGCCTACCTGTCTCTCGATTATCAAAACCAATCAGGCTACCTGCTTCGATTGGCTGACTCTTCCGAGCGCGAAAGCTCCACTTTGGAAAAGCTCATTGGACTGGCCTCGGATTCAGCGATCACCACTGAGGTTCACGGACGTCGGATTGTGCGCGAGCCGGTCGCCATCGAAAAAGGTGAACCTCTTCGCATCGAACTCATCGAATTTTTGGCATGTGCGCGGGAGGGTTCCACGCCGCGTGTCACCGGCAAGGCCGCAGCCGCAGCCTTGGATATTGCCCTGGAGATCACCCGTAGGATCGAGGAAGCCGATCCAAGGAAAAAGGGCGGGCTGCCTCAGGCTTTCTGACCGTAAACGCCCTTTGAACCATACCCGCCATAGACGCGGCCCGAGTAGGCATAGGCATAGTAAGCAGACGATCGCCCCACACGAAGGCGATTAATCACAATACCAGCTGGCGGACTGCCGACTTCTTCCAGGAGTCGGATGGCGTGCAGGATGGACTTTTTGGGGGTGGATTGCGCACGCACGATCAGACAATTCACATCCGTATGGCCCAACAAAAGCAAAGTGTCACTCACCGGAATCACAGGTGAGCTATCCAAAACAATGCGGTCATATTCCAATCGGACCTTCTCAAAAAACTTTTGAAGTTGAGGGCCGGAAAGCAATTCTGAGGGATTCACAGCGGTTTTTCCAGCCGTGAGGACGGTCAGATTTTCCAAGCCACCGGCATTAACCGCTTCCTCGAGCGCGACTTCGCCGAGTAAAACGTCCGCGAGTCCCGGCTTGCGGTCCTCACCAAAAATCAAGGTGGAGACAGCGGGTTTGCGAAGATCCGCGTCCACATACAGTGTGCGGAAGCCTTGCTGAGCAAGAGTGACGGCAAAATTGGAGCTTGAAAAAGTTTTTCCCTCGGAGGGGAGGGCACTTGTGAAAAGAAACACCTTGCGAGTTTCGCGTCCCCCCAGCAGCGCAATTGAAGTGCGGAGGGTGCGAAACGCTTCGGCAGCCACCCCGTGGCGATCCTGCATGGTGATCAATCCCGGGTGCCTGTCTTTGATTTCCGGCACTGCAGTGATGACGTGCAGCCCCGTCCACCGCTCGGCTTGGTCAACGGTCCGAATCGTGGTATCCGTGGCATTCAGAAGGAGGGCAATCGCAAGGCCGACTGCAATCCCGCCCAGCAGTCCTGTCAGCAAGATTTTTGTGACCGGGATCTGCGTGGGGTTTGCGCCAAGGGCGGTGTCATGGATTCGAACCGATCCGTCGGCCATGCCCTTGGTCACATCGATTTCTTTCAGTCGCTCAATCACAGCTCCGTACAGCGCCCGGTCGGCTTCAAGATCTCGACTCAGGCTATTGTATTCCAGAGATTTTGCGGTCACTTCGAGAAGGCGTTTTTCAGCGAGGATTTTTTCTTTCTCCAGCCTTTGGATTCGAGTGTCCAAGGATTGCGCTCTGGTTCCCAAGCTGGCGACAATACTCGGGAGGAGTTCGCTGCGCCCCTGCTTAAGACGCTGAATGCCCTGCTTGGCAGTGATGATTTGGGGGTGTTCAGCTTTGTAGGTGAGAGCAAGAATTTCCAATTCCGCGTCCTGCTTTTCAAGGGCCTTATTGATTTCAGCAAGTTGAGGATTTGCACTGATGCTTGGCAAGCGCAGCAGCATCGCCTCATCAACTCCCGCGGCCTCCGAGGCCTCCACATCCCTGCGGAGTTGCTGCAAGGTCTGTTGATCCTCGGTGATTTTTTGGGACAGACTTTTCACAGCATTATCAGCCTCGTTCAACATGGCATCGAAGGAAGGCGTGCGTTCCCGTTCTCGGAAGCTTTGCATGGCTTCCTCGGAAAGCCTGAGCTTGTCCGTGAGGCGCTGGGTTTCTTCAATAAGGAATTGGGCGGCCGATCTCGTCGCCTCGGTGCTTTGTTCAATGGCAAGCCGCAAGTAGTCATTGGCATACCCGTTCGCCAAATCTTTCGCCACGGAAGCCGAGCGACTGGTGGCCGTGATATCAATCAGCCGGGTCCCCTTGCGAAACTGCACATCGATCATGCCCCGGATTCTTCCTGCGGCCTGCTCGGCATTCAGCTTTTCGCTTTCGGCCCCAATGGAGGCCAAAAATTCCGGCGATTCGGCAAGATTCAAACGCTTGGACACCCGAAGCGCAAAGGGGTATCCCCTTAGCGAATCCACAAGCGTATTCATCATTTCCTGAGATCGCACCCGGACGTCCCGAACAGCCTCCACCCCACTCAGAATTTGCTCCTTATCCGGCTCAAATAACAGAACGGATCTCGCCCGGTAAAAGGTCTCCTGCTTTCTTAGGTGGTAAACCGAACCGGCCACACCAATCAGCGCCGTGAGAAGGATGATCCAGAAGCGATCCAAAATCGCATGATAATACTGTCGCCAGTCAAAGGGGGGATTGCTGTCCTCCTTGAGGTTGTCAAATACTGGCGAGTGATCATCCATGAGTCCTGAATTTCGTTGGGGGTTCTATCGTTCTGTGAGCCCATTTCGCAGGGTCTTTGTCTGCTGGTCCCATGAGGTCCATACCACAATACGTCATCGTCACTGTTAGAACCAGCTCTCTCCGATGGTAATAATATCCCCGGGGAGGATCTCGAACATCTCGATTTTTCCTTCGGCCATGCGTTTGGCGTTGAGCTTGTGCACCTTCTTGTCGGCTGTGCTGCCACGCCTCACAAGGACCCGTCCGCGGTCCGCAATCCGTGTGAATCCACCAGCCATTCCAATGGCCTCCAGAAGACTGAGTGATTGGCCCCCTTCAAGTTGATAGGAACCGGGTCTGGCCACTTGCCCCATGATTGTGAATTTGCGTTGGGCAAACTGGCTCACGCTCAAAAAAATTTGTGGGTTCACGAGATATTTCTCGCTGTAAACCTTGGTGAGCAAAGCCCGGGCATCTCGCACACTCAAACCCGCAAGTTTCACCTCCCGAATCAATGGCAACTGCACGCTTCCGTCCCGGGCAATCGCCGATCGAGACGTTAACTCGGGCTCGCGGAAGACTGTCATCTCAATGGTGTCCCCTGGCGAGAGAACATAGTCTCCCTCGGCAGAAGTCAGGACCTGAGAACCGGGGTTGGAGACTGCCGGGGCGGACTCTGCAGAAGGGGCTCCTTGAACGGGGGCCTCCTCAGGGACAACTGGCTCCTCTTGAGCAAGCGCCACTCCTGTGCATACCAGGCCACCAAGGACAAGTGACACCCCCCACTGCCATCTCCGATTTCTATGCTCATTGCGGTGCCAATCCATCGTATTCACAGAACCGGGTTATCGCTCAAAATGTCAAATTAAAACTCACCGTCGCACGGGTTTCCGGCGAATTGCGTGAGCCCAGGTTTGAGGTGTTTCCACCGCTGTTCCACCACGTGGCGCTCCACGACGACCAGTCGTTAAACTGCCACAGCAGGGATGCCGTCACAAAGGTGTAGGCATCGTATTCTCCGACGGGCTCCTGTGCTTCCCCTGACAAATTGACGTTTTCAGTTTGTTGCCACCCCCCGGAAAGCGTCAGAGAAATTTTTGAGAAGAGTCGTTGGGAGAGCGTGCCGATGACGCCGCGTGTGACTTGAACTTGCTCAGATGTGGTGAGGGAAAACCCTTGGTTCTGATAAAGGACGAAGGAGAGCCCTGTGTTGACCCGTGGCTGCCATCCTGCTTCAAAGCGATAGTTTGGACGAATATCGCCTCCCAGGAGCGACAGGCTGGCCCTCAGCGAGGTTTTTTCCGTGGGCTGGTATGAAGCCGATACCAAGTAGCGAGGTTGAAGGCCAATTTCCTCCCCATCTTCAATCCCGTCATCCTCAAGGTAGGCCAAACCAATGCCTCCCTCAAACGTGAGTT
>JBGTLQ010000380.1:0-12478 GCA_041744075.1 Terrimicrobiaceae bacterium | reverse complement strand
GCAGGAATTATCAAATCGACGGCCAGTGAGCAGTTTCTCATCGCGTTGGCACCTTTCACTTTTCTTCCCGAAGCGCTTCTCTCTCCCATATCCATCGGGCTTCCCATGGGGGAGGTTCTCGTTGGGCTGCTGCTTTTGATCCCACAAACCCACCGGCTTGGGGCGGGACTGGCCCTGGCGCTTCTCCTGATTTTTATTGGTGTGCTTGGCTGGGCGCTGAGTCAGGGCATCATTGTTTCCTGCTCCTGTTTTGGAGAAGATGACGCACCCTCCGCATGGAAAATGGTGATGGCAATCATCAGGGACCTCGCACTCGCTGCTGGGGCTCTCTGGCTTGTTTCTGCGGGAAAACTTGCCTCGCGCAAGCACTCTGGCTAGATTCCGCCGAAACCCGAACCATTTGTGAGCCCTTCCGTAACCGCCATCATCAGCAAAGAATGGAAACAGCGCATGCTGATCATCACCCTTGCCGTCGGCGGCCTGGGAAGTTGGTTCCTGTTTGATGGGCTGGTCGCCTACCCCCGAAACAATGTCAAGGCGGAGATCTATTTTGAACTTCGCGAAAAACTAGGGGAGGCCACCCCCGAGCTCAAAACCGCATGGGAGGTCGTTCGCAAGGAGCGGGTTTGGAATGACTCCACTCCCAAAAAAATCTACTCCGAGGGGGACCTCAAGACCCAATTGATTTTAGGAGCCGTGACCCTTCTTGCGGCCTTCGCTGTGCTTTTCCACTACTTCCGATCCCTCCCTCAAACCACCCGGCTGGACAATGGGGTGATCACTCTCCCTGATGGCAGAACCGTCGAAATCAGCAAGGTCCAAGCCGTGAGCAAAAAACGTTGGGAAAACAAAGGTATTGCCGATCTGGCTTACGAATCGGCCCCCGGCAAGTCCACCCGCTTTGTCCTCGATGATTATAAGTTCATCGGAGCCGCTCAAATTCTCGAAGAAGTCGAAAAACATCTCAATCCTCCAACCGACTCTCCCGAGGAGCCCATCCCGTCTGATCCAGCTGACGAAAAAGCTTAGCCGGTCAAGTGGAAGCCCGTGCGATCAGCATGGGCGAAATTCTGACACGGTTCGGCCCCGTTGATTGCTCGCTCCATAGGCGCTCAACAGTTTTCTCGATGAGCAGCTGGTGGCGCGGGTCAATAGTTGTGAGCGGAGGCTCGCAGAATAATCCCAACGCCGTCGCGTCATATCCCACAATCCCATAGTCCTTGGGAGCCAGAATTCCATGACCCCGCAATGTGGACATCATGGCAAATGCCATACGGTCATTAAGGGCAATGATGGCCCGAGGCCGATGACGTCCAAGTTTCAGCCAAGCCTCGGCGTGTTTTTTTCCCGCCTCGAAATCATCGCTCGCCGTGGAGCTGTTCAAAAATAGAAAATCCATCTTCAGCTCCAACTCCTTGGCGGCGCGGCGCAGTCCCAAATGACGCTGACCCGCATACGCAGAGCCCTCATCCAAACCCGCCACACAAAACTTCCGGTAACCGCGTTCATACAAATGCCGCACGGCCACAAGCATCGCCTCTGCGCGGTCGGCGACCACATTCTTCCCGGCGACCGTGCCAATGGGATCCACGTGGATGGCCCTCGTTCCTGAGGCCTCCAACGCCCTAAAAGCCGGATGTTTTGCACCAAGCCGAGATGCAAAGGTCACAACGCTCGGACACCTCATCGCGGCAAACCGACCAAGAGCCCGCTCTTCGGAAGCCGATGTTCCGTCGGTCACCTGCATCAGCGGCTCCAGCCCCCGCTCAAAAATAGCGGTCAACAAATGTCCCAGCTTCCCGCCAAGGTAATAGGCCTCTGGATCGGGCAGGCAAACTCCCATCACATCGGTTTGGCCCGCGCGCAACCCTCTCGCCAGCGTGCTTGGACGGAATCCATGCTCACGGGCCGCTTCTTTAACCCGTTGAACCGTTTTCTGAGAGACCCCGCCTCCTCCGTTCAGGGAACGCGACACCGTCCACCGGCTCAGCCCGAGAGCCTCAGCCAGTGCGGATGTGGTGCGAACAGAAATCCGGGGTTGACCTTTCACGCTAAAAAGCCTAACACGTGTAGGGTCTTTGAAAACACGCAAATGAAAAAATCTTCCGTCCGATTAGGTATCGTAGGTCTTGGCAATATGGGCAGCGTTCACTGCCGCACGATTTTGGAGGGCAAGGCCCCCGGCGCGGCGTTGGCGGCCGTTTGCGACACTAACAAAGCCAAGGCCGCGCTGTTCCCCGATGTCCCGTTTTTTGAGGATTTTGAAAGTTTGGTGGCCTCGGGCAAGGTGGATGCCGTCTTAATTGCGACGCCGCACTATTCCCACACGACCTTGGGGATCCAAGCCCTCAAGGCCGGGTTGCATGTGCTTGTGGAGAAACCCCTTTCCGTTCACAAAGCGGATTGCGAGCGATTGATTGCTGCCCACCAAAATCGGAAGCAGATTTTTGCGGCGATGTTCAATCAGCGCACGGATCCCTATTATCAAAAAGTTAGGCAATTGGTTCAGGGCGGCGAACTCGGGAAGGTCCGCAGAATCAATTGGATTATCACCGATTGGTTTCGCACCGAGACCTATTATGCCTCGGGCGGATGGCGGGCCACGTGGGCGGGCGAAGGCGGCGGGGTGCTCCTGAATCAATGCCCTCACAACCTTGACCTCTACCAATGGATTTTTGGGATGCCCTCCAAAGTTCGGGGATTCTGTCAGTTGGGGCGTTACCACAACATTGAAGTCGAGGACGATGTGACCGCTTATTTCGAATACCCGGATGGTGCCACGGCGGTATTCATCACGTCCACAGGCGAGGCTCCAGGCACCAACCGACTGGAGGTGACCGCTGAGCAAGGAAAGTTAGTCCTTGAGAATGGCCGAATGGAATTCACACGAAACGAAATTCAAACCACCAAATTCAGCCGCACAACAAAGGAAAGCTTCTCAAGACCTGCTGTCTGGAATGTGCAAATTCCACTGCCGAATGACCGAGGAGAGCAACATCTCGGCATCATCAAAAACTTTGTTGGAGCAATCCTGCGCGGAGAAAAATTGTTGGCCCCGGCTCCTGAGGGGATTCACTCCGTGGAACTTGGCAACGCCATTTTGTTCTCGTCCCTATTGGAAAAAACCGTGGATCTCCCCATTTCCAGCAAAGCCTACGAAAACCGTTTGGCAGCACTTATTGCGGGCTCGAAGTTTCGCAAAAAAACCAAACGCACATCGGCCCCCGCTTCGGATTTTGGAAAGTCATTCTGAACTCACTGGCCCCCCATGACCGCTCGATCCCGCAAAAAAAGTCCTGCCTCCGCCAAACGCGTCGCCCGTTTGGGCGTGGTGGGGGTCGGAAATATGGGGCGAGTTCATGCCCGTTCGATTTTGGAGGGCAGGGTTCCTGGCGGGGAACTGGCCGCCGTCTGCGACCTGGATCCCAACCGCATGGAAGGATTTGGCGATGCCGCCTGCTTTGATGATGCAAAAAAAATGTTTCGTTCCGGCTGTGTGGATGCGGTGGTCATCGCCGTGCCGCACCCATTTCATGCGGACCTCGGAATAGCAGCTTTTCAAGCGGGGTTGGAAGTTCTGATGGAAAAACCCCTGGCAGTTCACAAGGCGGAAGCTTTGGAACTCATTGCAGCCTCGAAAGGTCGCGTGTTTGCCGCCATGTTTAATCAGCGGACCGATCCCTGTTTTCAGAAAGTTCGTGAACTTGTTCAAGGGGGAGAACTTGGAACCCTCCGCCGCTTCACGTGGACGATCACTGATTGGTTTCGCACTCATGCTTACTATCGATCCAGTCCCTGGCGGGCTTCATGGAAGGGGGAGGGGGGTGGAGTTCTGATCAACCAGGCCGTCCACAATATGGACCTCCTTCAATGGATCTTTGGCATGCCAACCAAAGTTCGGGCCGTGTGTGGTTTTGGCAAATTTCATCCCATCGAAGTGGAAGATGAAGTCACGGCGATGTTGGAATATCAGGAGGGAGCCTCTGGTGTCTTTATTACGACCAGCGGCGAGGCTCCCGGCATTAACCGCCTTGAAATCGCAGGCGACAATGGCCTCCTCATTCTGGATGGCGAATCCCTTCGCTTCCGAAAAAATGAGATTCCCACCCCGCTGTTTTCCCGCACCTGCAAAACCGGATATGATCGTCCTCCCGTTTGGGAGATTGAAGTTCCATTGCCCGGCGGCCGCGGCCCACAACACGAAGGCATCCTTCGCAATTTTGTGAAGGCGATCCTTGAGAATGAGCCCCTCATTGCTCCCGGTGCTGATGGTTTGCATTCCTTGGAACTGACCAACGCGATTTTGATGTCTGCCGTGGAAGACCGCACGGTTGACCTTCCGATGTCAGCACCTCATTACGCCCGCCTTCTCAAAAAACTCCAGTCCCAAACACTATGAAAACCACCCAAATTGCCGCCCAACTTTACACCTGCCGCGATCTCCTCAAAACGCCCGCTGACATTGCCAAAACCCTTCACCGCATTCGCGAAGTTGGATACACCGCCGTTCAGGTCAGCGGCATGGGTCCCATCCCCGAAGAAGAACTGAACACCATCCTTGATGGAGAGGGTTTGGTTTGTTGCGCCACCCATGAAGGCTCAGAAGGAATCCTCAGCAACCCGGAAAAGGTCGTTGAGCGCTTGCAGAAGCTGAATTGCAAATACACCGCGTATCCTTACCCCAACAATGTGGACCTCGGCAGCGAGGCCTCAGTCGATGAAATGATCGCCAAGCTTGATGCCGCCGGTGCCGTGCTTGCCGCCGCTGGCCAAGTCCTATGCTATCACAACCACAACCACGAATTCCGAAAACTGGGTGACACCACCATCTTTGAAAGGATCTTTGCAAAGACCAACCCGAAGCATGTCCAAGGCGAACCTGACACCTATTGGGTGCAATTCGGTGGTGGCGACAATGTCGATTGGTGCGAACGCCTGGCAGGACGCCTTCCGCTGATTCATCTCAAGGACTATATGACCACTGATGAGAACAAACCCAACTACTGTGAGATTGGGGCTGGCAATTTGAACTTTGCCAAAATTATTCCAGCCGCTGAAAAATCCGGGTGTGAGTGGTTCATCGTCGAGCAGGATGTCTGTCCCGGTGATCCGGTTGACTCCTTGGCCCAGTCGTTCCGCTACCTGACAGAAAACCTCGTTTCGTAAAAATATGAGTGTTGCTGATGGAATGTCATATGCCCCCGTGGGAAAACCGGCCCCCGTTTGCAAACCTGGGGAGTTTGTGTTTGCCGCCACACATTTGGATCATGGCCACATTCACGGTCAGTGCAATGGCCTCGCGGAAGCTGGTGGAACTCTGAAGTGGGTCTATGACCCCGATCCCGCCAAAGTTGAACTGCTTCTCCAAAAGCACCCGTCCGCCAATGCCGCAAAGAGCTTGGAGCAGATCCTCGATGACCCTGCTGTCCACCTTGTGGCGGCTGCGGCCATCCCCAACCTTCGTGGGCCGCTGGGTTGCAAGGTACTCCGCGCAGGCAAAGACTACTTCACGGACAAAACACCGTTCACCACTCTCGCTCAGCTGGAGGAAGCAAAAAGCGCGGTCGCAGAAACTGGGCAAAAATACATGGTGTATTTCAGTGAACGGCTGCACGTGGAGTGCGCCGTGCATGCCGGCACCCTCATTAAGGAAGGCCTTATCGGGCGTGTCGTTCAAACCCTTGGCACCGGACCCCACCGCTTGAGCGCCCCCACCCGCCCAGGCTGGTTTTTCGACCACGAACAATATGGCGGGATTCTCTGCGATATTGGCAGCCATCAGTGTGAGCAATTTCTCTATTACACAGGGGCCAAAGACGCCACGATTGCTTCCAGCGCTATCGGCAACTTCGCAAATCCCGAGTATCCTGAACTTGAAGATTTCGGCGAGTGCAGCCTCATTGCCGACAATGGAGCCTCCGGTTACTTCCGCATCGACTGGCTCACCCCCAAAGGCCTCAGCACATGGGGCGATGGTCGAACAGTCATCCTCGGCACCACTGGCTACATCGAACTTCGCAAATACACAGATGTCGCCACCGAAAACGGCGGCGATCAGCTCATCCTCGTGGACAGTCAGGGCGAGCAACGCATTCCCTGTGCCGGCAAAGTCGGTTACCCGTTTTTTGGTCAGCTCATCCTGGATTGCCTAAACCGCACGGAAAAAGCCATGACACAAACCCACGCCTTCAAAGCCGCCGAGCTCTGCCTCCTCGCCCAGCAGAAGGCCAGGGTTTTGACACAACAGGCAGTGTCATTAACCTAAAATGAGAATATTCGAATCGACTGCGGTGGTCATGGGTCAGTCAACGTCTCCTTTGCCGACTGGCCCTCGCAGCATTTTTATTGCCTCAGCTCCAGATTTGTAAGGAAGGTTCGGTGTCTTTCCCACTCCCTGAAACTTGGAAAAGAAGCTCACTGCGGCGGCCTTGCGACAAACCAGCGTGCCTCCTTCTCCTAGCTCGAATTCAAGTTTTGTCCCGGGAGTAAGTCCCAAGACATCCCGCAACTTTCTCGGAACCGTCACTTGACCTTTCGAACTGATCGTCGTTGTCATTCCTTTACTATAAAAGTAAAGATCCCAAAGTAAAGAAAGGCAGGCTCCTGTCTTCCAGCCGCTCGGATGGATTTCGATTTCGCGAAAAGGCCTGCTGCGCTAGTTTGTCCGGTCAATGCTTACTGATTTGCGGCTGCACGATTTTCGACCCTTTCCAGGACTGGAGTTTCATCCGGTGCCGGGGGCCAATTTTTTGGTGGGTCCCAATGCCCAAGGTAAGACATCGATTTTGGAGGCGGCCTGCATCCTGCTGCGGCTTCAGTCGCCCCGAACCAACACCCTCGGCGAGTGCGTGAGGTTTGGGCATCCGGGGTTTTCGATTGACGGTCATTGGGCCGATCGTCACTTGCATGTCAAATATGTGGGAAAATTGAGACATTTCGCCTTGGATTCCAAACCACAATCCACGGCCGCGGACTATTTGGCTGTGGCAAAAGTGGTTTGGATCTCGAATGGGGATCTTGATCTTGTTCGGGGGGGAGGGGCTTTCCGGCGCCGTTTTCTGGATTTTCTTGGGGTGCAGCTTGTGCCCGGATATCTGCATCAGTTGCGGACTTACGAACGGGCGCTACGGTCTCGCAATGCGCTCTTGCGGGAAGGACGTCCGCGTCGAGAGATTGCGGCTTTTGATTCCCCGCTGTGTGGGGCCGGGGATTTTTTGTTGGAGGCGCGGGCCCGCTTGGTGTGTGGGTTGGCATCAACGGCCATGGATGCTTATCGGTCGATTTCTGGCACGGAGGAAACATTTGGGATTTCTTATAAAGCGGGGTCAGGGTCTCCGATGATGAACGATTTAAGCGCCTCTGCGGCCAATGAGGAACGTCTCCGCACGACGACCGTTGGCCCACATCGCGATGATCTACCGCTCGTTCTTGATGACAAACCGGCGGCCTCCTTTGCTTCCGAGGGCCAACAACGTTCCATCGCCTTGGCGCTCAAATTGGCACAAGCCCGCGAAATTGCGTCAGGGACGGGACGCGATCCCCTCTACCTGATCGACGATGTCTTTGGCGAATTGGACCCCACCCGTCGAAACAACCTCCTCACCGCCCTTCCCGAGGCCGCCCAGAAATTGGTCACAACCACCACACTGACTTGGTTGGAGGAGGCACCATGGTCGGCCAAGGTTTTTCATCTGCGGGATGGCTGCTTGCGTTGTGATTGAGGGTGCTGTGCAGCAATTCTTCGGTCAGCAAAAAATCGGCGGGCAAGAGACTGCCGCGCCCTACCGATTTAAAAACGGGCTGGCGCAAGCGCGAAGCGCCCCCTTGATGGTAGGGCTGGGCAGTCCCTTGCCCGCCCAGTTATCTCTTGAGATCTTTTTGGAGGATTAAATTTTTCCGACAACGAAGACTCAACCCATGTCCTTACCCACTTTGAATCCTACCAACGGCAATCTGAAGTCAGATAGGGACCATTTGTTATCAGGACATGTCGGATCCCCGCCTGGCCTCAATCGACGTAAACTTGGCAAAAGGCGGCATTTATGTGAGATTCGCCCCATGAAGCCCGTTGTTTCAATCGACCCCGAAATCATGGGGGGAACCCCCTGCTTTGCCGGCACACGAGTGCCGGTGCAGACACTGCTGGATTACATCGAAGCGGGCGATTCGATTGATGAGTTTCTGGATGGATTTCCAAGTGTCTCCAGGGAGCGGGTCGTTGCTTACCTTGAAGAATCAAAACGATTGATCTTGGAACAGGCAGCTCATGCGTGTGCTGCTTGACGAGTGTGTGGACCGACGGATCCTGCGACACATCGCAGGCCACGATGTCACGACAGTTTCCAAGCATGGGTGGGGTGGGATCAAGAACGGTCATCTTTTGGCACTCGCGGAAAAGGAGTTCGACGTCCTTGTAACGATGGACCGGAATCTCTCCTTCCAGCAATCCCTCCCGAAATTCCGGCTCGCAATTGTCGTAATACGAGCCCAATCCAATCGTCTAAGTAACCTTCTTCCCCTTGTGCCTGAGATTATCTCAGCCATCTCCTCTGCCCAACCCGGCACACTATCCACCGTGGGTAATCGAGATCGCGAGTGACTTTAGATATTTGGTCCCAATTCAGATGGAGCGCACCGCAACTCAATCAGCCCCTGCAGCAGCGAAAACCTTATCAAGCTCATGGCGACTCTTCCTTGCTGCCTCCCTGCCTCGTTGAAGTATTGCAGCGACATCGGTCGTCACATTTTCGTCGGCTGCCAACGCCTTCTTCTCATGGGCCAGATAAATTCTGTCAACATGAGCCTGAAGTTCCTGCGTGGCATTATTGGCCTGTGAGAGTTGCTGCATGAGGTTCAGATAATCTGAATCCGAACTTGGAGGGATATCCAAGGCGCGCAGCTTTTGAGCAAGAGTGGTAGAGCGTTCCTCCAGCTCGATTGCAATCAGATTTAACTCCCCAAGCGCCCGATCGGCCTCGGGGGAAATCCGCTTAACAAAAGCCGAACGATCGGCACGGATTTCGGAATAAAGTCCCAAGGACTGGTATCCCGAGAACGCACCAAGAAGGACGACTCCTAGGAAAATCAACTGCTGAAACGCTGAGGAAGGGGTGAGTTCGGTCATGGGTTGTAGTTTCCTGTCATGGATTGATCAAGTTCCTGAAACAGAAGCTCACCGACCGATGGCCCCGCTTCTTGGGGGATTCTGGATTCAGCGGCCGAGGCCAAATGACTGACCTTTTGAATCGTCTCAAAGGCGGCTTTTGAAAAGGCCGGGATGCGCCTCACCGAGGCTCCGTCACCCACCGCACTGAGATGAATCAATGCCTCATCGGCCCTGGTGCCAACCATCTCCAAGTCGGCCTCATAGGTCGGCGCCAATTCAAGAATACGACGCGCAGCAACAACCTTTTCATTGGAAACCAGCAACCCATTCTCCAAGCGTCCCGCAAAGAGAATCAAATCCCTGCGGGAGTAGGTCTGGCCTTCAAAACTGACCGGCCATCGGTCAATCCGGTCAGCATCGCTCAAAAGCCTCTTGATTTCCGCAAACCGCCGGTTCGTCAATTTTTGAAATCCTTCCTCAAAGCGAAGCACAGAACGGCTGCGGCTCACTTCGACACGGAGGGCTGCGCGGGCGTCGGAGATTTTCTGCACAAGGGAGACCATTTCAACCATGGCAGTTGCAGCAAATTTTTCAGGGTCCTCAGAAACCCTCGCAGGAGACCAGGCAGCCACTGGCTTTGTCTGATCAGACACCTTGGTTTTAACGATCTGGAAAAGCGTGATGCCCCCCACAATCAATGTGGCAAAACCTATGAGCAGGAGAAAAAGCAGGGTTCTCATTCGGTTTTCCTCAAAAATCCGGGTTCGGTTTCTGGAATGACAAGCAGAGCGTCAGCAGGAATGGTCCGTTCAGGCATGCGGAATGCCCCGGTGCCCTTCCAGTTCAGAACAGACAGGCAACCGGGGACCCACGTCCTGCCCTGTAGCCCACAGGCCTTGCACTCCCAAAAATCTGCGTCGTTGAGGACAAGCACACCTTCACCGCACGCCGGACAGCACGAATCAAACATTTCCACGATTTCATTCATGCCAACCACTCTACAGGAATGGGTGTGCCATGACGTGGCATAGGCAGATCTTTTTGAAATTACGTGGTTGCGAGCCGTTCTTCAAGAAGCCCATCAAAGAGAATCTCCAGGTCCTTCTCGCTCGCGCAAATTCCCACCTCCTCCCGAAAAATGAAGACCTCAATATCCCTGTCATCTTGGATGGTGTCATAGCGGGCCAGTTCGCCTTCTGAGCCAAGACCGAACGTGAGACGCTGGCCTGTTGCCGGATGCGTGAACTGCAGAAAGTATTTCTCGTTTCTGGAAATCGCACTCACAGCATCCAACCGACAGCCGTCAGAGTGCTCCAAGTCCGAGCAGTGCCAACCACTCAGCCGCCTTGACCTCAACCAGCCCTCAAGGAAGCGATCCATGGAGTTGTCCCTCGCCTTCGGCCCTCCAAAAATCAGAATCACAACGGCATACAGAAGGGTGCCAACCGCCACAGCCAAGCAAAACCCTGCCCACCGGACTCGCGTCACAAGATGGAAAACGACCCTGCGGGGAAAGGGTTGAATGGCAAGGTCGAGACTCTGTTTGTCAAGCGGGCAATCTTTGGGCAATAGGGCAGGCTTCGGCATCCATTGGATCGGGTCTTTCATCTGTGGTTGGAGTTTCGCGTGCCATGATATAGGATTCGGCATGCCATCCAATGGCACTGTGTAAATATTTGCATTCAAACGCGCTTATGCTTAAATATTGTCTGACATGAATAGCAATTCTAGCGATAGCAATAATGCTTCTTATAACATTAATGATATTGACATCGATGACATTCTTCGGACGAGCCCTAGAGATTCTGAATCTATAAGAAGCCACGGCAACTGTTTGTTGTTAACTCCCTCACGATTTATTCAGAATAAGAAGAATCTCCACATCCTGAATGAAGCAATTTGGTTGAAAGCTATAAACTGTGAATTCAGATTATTTTCAGAAGTTGTTCTTCCCTTATGCTCTATTTACTCCAAGGGAAAACCCATTGTCATTTTAACTCCAGATGAATGTCCATCATCTCTACCGGACAACTCCTTCGGATTAATAGCCATTGATGCAAGCAAACTTACCCATGCTTCGCTGAAGAAACTTATTCGACTTGAGCAGTCGGAACCATTGTCGTCTTTTTTGCTGACTGAGTCTTTCTCAGGCATTATCTGGCTACACCGCGCACATTTGGCAGCAGAAGAAATAAAACCACTTCTTTCATTCATGATTGATAGAGCATTCATGGAGAGGGACCTTGCAGAAAAAATTGGATTTGTGATGACGAGTGTCTGTGGTCCCATGAGCGATCCCATTCGTACGCCAGCTATTAAGCGCCATGCAATCTCAAGGCTTAGCGTCGTGGTGATTGATGTATAGGCATACGATTTATCATATCAGATTACGCCCGCCATCGTGTCCAACTATTATCTCAAATCATTAAGATGAATATTCATAAAAATGCATTTCTTAATAAATACAATCCCACTTGCACCATCGATAAGGCGATTGCGAGTGCAATCAATGCATCAGTGCAACACAATTCACTTTATCGAAAAGACATCTCTTCTGAACTTAAAGTAGCGCTTAGGCATGAGTGGCGATGGTTCCTAATGGAATTAGTGCCCCGTTACTCTAACCCACAAGAACTCGCAGAGTATGAAGCGGACATTGAAGAACTCAAGCGCATGATGAATTTACGATTTTCTCAGGCTTTCAATGAAATGCCTCACCCGAAGTTCAAAACAGATCCGGGCTTCCGCATCTCTCATGCTCAAAAAAGTATTGCCGTTTTCCTCAAGCATGCTTGGTGCATGGGCATGATTGCTACTCCGCCGCAATGCCCGGTTGACGCAATTATCCTGACAGTATCCGGACGCCGCTATCCAGAAACCAAATGGGGCTATGTAAATACAATCGATGAGCATCGTTGCAAGATTAAAATGCTTGAGTTAGCCAAAGCAGACCCCAATGTCTCTTTGGCCGAATGGGAGCTCGCAAAATTTAAACCCTGATAACCATAGTCGGCAGGAAAAAACCACGTCATTTCATTTTCATCTACAATGACTGAATAACTCAAAGTCTCGAATTAAAATATTTTTCCGTCGCCGACTCCTCGACTTAGAAGAAATGGATCACCAATCGCCTTCGAAACCGCCGTCGCATGTATTTCACATTGCTTCGAATATCAACACCCCCGCGCCGATATGAGCGCTCCCTTTTCATCATAGGTGTAAATCGTTTCATTACAGTGCCGTCCCACGGGAGCACGATGGAGTGATCCGATCAAGCAATGAAGCTGGTCGGAAGGCGGATTTGAGAAAACCGTTTTAAGAATTTCTACCTTTCCATGGGAATCTTAGTGAAATGACCGAGATGCTGTCCCT
>JBGTLQ010000379.1:0-2515 GCA_041744075.1 Terrimicrobiaceae bacterium | reverse complement strand
ATGGACTTTTCAACATTGAATATCGGGTTTTGCTCCCGGGAGGGGCAGAGCGATGGATTGAGTCAAAAGGACGGTGTTTTGATGGTCCTGATGGAAAACCTTTATTCATGCGGGGGATCGTTTTGGACATTACTGCGAGAAAAAAGAGTGAGCAGGATGGAGAACAAAGCACGGCACGTTTCCGGTTTTTAGCAGAATCGCTGCCGCATAAAATCTTTACTGCGACAAGCGAAGGGGATCTTAATTACCTCAACCAGCAATGGGCGCTCCATACCGGGTATACCGTGGACGAAATCATCAAGATTGGATGGCGTGAATTTGTTCATGCCGATGATATTGAGGAAAAAGCAGAGCGGTGGAACTATGCGATGAAGCATGGCGAACCCTTCGAATTTGAGCATCGCTTTTTATGTCTGAACGGGCTTTATCGCTGGCATTTGAGCCGTGCGCACCCGCTGAGGGATTCCAATGGTGACATTGTGCTTTGGATTGGGTCGAACACGGATGTTGACGATCTCAAACGCCTTCAACTTCAGCTGCAAGAAAGGGAAGAACGTTTTCGGAATATGGCGGATGCGACTCCAGTGCTAATATGGATGTCGGATCTCAAGATGGATTGCGTATTTCTTAATAAGCGCTGGCTTGCTTTTACTGGGAAATCCATGGAGGAGGAAAGGGGCAATGGTTGGTTGCTGGGCATTCACCCGGACGACTTGGAAGATTGCAAAGATATCTATTTTTCGTGTTTCGAACGGCGCGAAGCGTTTCAGATGGAATATCGGCTCAAACATCGCAGCGGTGAATACCGGTGGCTATTGGATTGTGGGCAACCTTTAATAGCGCCGGATGGAACTTTCATGGGTTTCATCGGGGGTTGCGTGGAGATTCAAGAGCAAAAAGAAATCGAGTTACTTTTGCGTGAGGCAGAAAGCAGGACCCGGCTGGCTGTTGAAGCTGCAGGAATGGGCTTTTGGGATTGGGTAATCGATGGCGCTGTCAGCTGGTCCCCCGAGCACAACCGCATCATGGGTCTGGATCCATTGCAGAAGGAGGGAACCGTCGAGCTGTTTCTTGACAGAGTGCATCCTGACGATAGGGCCTCCGTGACTGCCGCGATGGATTATGCAGTGAAGAACGAAGTGAATTATGAGGAGGAATTTCGTGTTAAGCGTCCCGATGGGGAAGTGCGATGGATTAGCGCTCATGGGCGTGGATTTGTAACGGACGCCAGTGGTGAAGTGCGTCGCATGCTGGGGGTGGTGCAGGATATTACGCCCCGGATTTTATCGGATCAAAAATTGCGGAATAATCGGGAGGAACTCCAAACTGCCTTGGTGTCTGCAAAACTGGCCTTGGAGCAGGCGGCGCATGCCAGCCAGGCGAAAGATCAATTTCTCGCGGTGTTAAGTCATGAATTGCGCACACCTCTCACACCGGTCCTCATGGCAGTTTCCGCGATGCGCAAGGATGCCGGGCTATCCGCGGCCATGAAGGATGCATTGGAGATGATTCAACGGAATATCAAGCTGGAAGCCAGGTTGATTGATGATTTATTGGATCTTACCCGAGTGGTCAGAGACCGACTTGAAGTGAAACGTGAAAAAATCGATCTGCATCTTGTGCTAAGGCGGGCTATCGAAGTCTGCGCTTCCGATATGGAGAGCAAATCCCTGATGCTAAATTTGGAGTTGTCTGCCGGGGCACACCAGGTGATGGGCGATTCGGACAGGCTTCAGCAGGTGTTTTGGAATATTATTCAAAATTCCGTAAAGTTCACTCATCAGGGGGGGGAATTGGAGATTCGGTCCTCCAATTGTGATGGTAGGATTGTGATTGAGTTCATCGATAATGGAATTGGGATTGCTCCAGATGTGCTGCCCCGGATCTTTGCACCGTTCGAACAGGGCGGCACTGAATTCGCCAAAGAGTTTGGTGGACTGGGTCTTGGCCTAGCGATTTCTAAAATGGCCGCGGAAGCTCATGGAGGCAGCCTCTCGGCATCGAGCCTAGGCAAAGGCCACGGAGCGGTTTTCCGGTTTGAAATGGATGTGCTCGAAGAGGCTTAATCGGGGGGAGGCAAGCTGAATTACAAAGGCATTCTACCACCGGTGGCAGACCGGAACCGACATAGCTCTCCTCGCCGTGATCGGCTTTGGGATGGAGCTGCTCTTCAAGACCCGGCGGTTCCCTGTAATCCGGCGAGTAGGGTGGGGTGGGGTAAAGCTTTCTGGGATCTTGTGTTTTCATGAGTCCGAGGGTTCGGCACTTGCATTCTCGGGGGTGACTGCCCCCAAACGTTGTTCATGGAATTCTTTTTCCGCCTGCGCTTTGTGTTCTTCTGCACGCCCCCCAGTCCGACCCTGTTGCTCATGGATTTGCTGAGCCAGAGCGTCGATGGTCTCGTTGTCGGATACTTCGGAATCATGTTTGGGGTCTTCGGGTTTCATAAAGCTTGTTTTGTGTGGGGCTTGATTGCCTGGACGCGGAGGTTCTCGTCAGACTCATCCAAACTAGA
>JBGTLQ010000378.1:0-14615 GCA_041744075.1 Terrimicrobiaceae bacterium | reverse complement strand
AAAATTCAGGCAAAGAAAATTGTCCTTGCCTCGGCCGATGGTGGCCGTGTTGCCAATTTCCACTTCAAAAGGCTCCTTCCCCTGGGGCTTCACTTTTAACGTCGCTCGCATGTCATTGGTGATCATGCCGATTTGGAGCCCTCCCGCCAAGCAGAATGCGGTGGGGCCCCAGACGGATGTGAGTCGGTGAGGGTGATTGTCGGTGTGTTGCCCGTTCTGAAGGGATAAAAGTGGACGGGCAAGGGACTGCCGCGCCCTATCCCAATCAAGAAACAAGCTGGCGCGAGCGCGAAGCGCCCCAAAGATGGTAGGGCTGGGCAGTCTCCACCTTCGCCAAGGCTACGGCGAGACAAGCCGTGCCCGCCCACTTGTCGCACGAGTTGCAAGTGGATTGAAAATCTCGAAAACGAGGAATGACCTCACTCGATTAAATCAATACTGGCATGGAACCTGCTGGGTCGGGCTTCTATGAGTGATGGACTGTTGGGAACTGCTGAGAATATTCGGATTCGCTTGGGATCCAATCGCGAGATTGTTTCTGCGCCAGATTCCGTTTTTGAAGACCAACATCAGGAGGAAGCGCGCACGGTGATTTATGAGGCGCAGTTTTTGCTCGATTATCTTGACGAGTTTTCGACCGTCTTGGGCTTGGGCGACGCCACGTTTGTGGCGGTGTCAGAACCTCAACGCCAAACCACGTTCTCCTACGGCTCGGAGAACGAGGGCTCGTCAATTGTCCTCACCAAGGCCCATCGGGACATCAAACAAATTCTCAAAGAAATCAAAGAGTGACCGAGAAAGAAATCAATCCGGCCAACCAAAGTGGGGCCGTTTCAAAGCTCCTTATTGAGCTTTATGCGCAACCAGGCGTGTCAGGGGTCTGTCTGCAAAAGGGGCGCGCCATTATCAAGCACGATCTTCCATTTTCAGATGACCGCATCGGGAATTTTGCAGCGAGGGTGGACCACTTGGTGGGGGGTTACGAGGTGGTTGGGAGAAACATTTGGCAAATTTGTGCCGGCTTTGAAAAGTATTGGCTCCTTATTCTGAGTCATGGAGAACTTCGTCTGAGTCTGCTCCTGAAGCCCGACTCTGACACCTCGCTGGTATCGAGCCGCGCGGCCCATTTGCTGATGCAGTTGGATATTCCCGAAGAGGCAGCACCTCCTGCTGTGCCTGCTCCCGTGGCCTCGACCAATGGCAACCATCCTCCCGTCAGCAAGGAGTATTTTGTGAGACTACTCTCCGGCCTTTTGGGCAGGGTGACAGGTTCCGCTCAAGCTGCCCGCTTGATATCCCGTGAGCTGACCAAATATCAAGACAAACCCGGCTTCAGCGTTCCCGAAGCGAGGGAGATCGGCTTGGCCGTTCTGGAATCGATACCCAACCGTGGCAAACGCACGACCCTGACCTCTGAATTTCTCAATGCTTTGAACCAATGAAACATCCATCCGCAGTCATCCTGTTCCTTGTCCTTGCGACAGTTGTCCCGTCCTTTGCCCAAGAGGCACCTGATTTACAAAACTACCTTCGGACCTCGGAAGCGAAGCAGGAAACCCTATTGCAAAACTCTCAAGAAATTCTTCAGAAACTCTCTGGGATAGAGAAACAACTCACCCCTGCGGGTGCGCCCGCGCCTGCCTCGCTCACAGCTGAATTGGAAGAACGTCTCCGTGTTTTAGAGGCCAAGCTCAACGCTGTTGGTTCCGATACCTTAGCAACGCCTGTCGCTGAGGCGGCGGCCCCTGACGAGGCCCTGCAAGGCCACATCAACGTGGTCTGGATCACCCTGGCTGCGGCTCTTGTCTTTTTTATGCAGGCTGGGTTCTGCCTGTTGGAACTTGGGATGACGCGTGCAAAAAACGCGATCAACATCTGCATGAAAAACTTTTTGGATTTTAGTGCGGGGGCTCTTTGTTTTCTGTTTTTGGGTTTTGCGTTGATGTTTGGAGACTCGCTATCCGGTTGGGTCGGACTTGGGCCTTTCTGGATATCGGACAAACCAGGTGACGATCCATTCTGGTCCTTCTGGCTTTTCCAAACAGTGTTCGCCGGCACCGCCGCCACCATCATTTCAGGGGCCATGGCTGAGAGGACAAAGTTTGTGGGTTACTTGGTGTTCACGATTATAATGACGGGTTTGATTTACCCCATTGCCGGGCACTGGGCATGGGGAAGTTTTGGCGGAGGGTTTGGTTATGGGGGAGGTCAAGGCTGGTTGGAGAAGCTGGGCTATGTGGATTTTGCGGGATCCAGTGTGGTGCATGGGATCGGTGGGGCGGCTGCTCTGGCAGGTGTATTGATCCTCGGCCCCCGGATTGGACGTTTCCGCGAGGACGGAAGCTCCAACCTGATCTCTGGTCACAATCTCCCACTGGCGGCTTTGGGAACCTTTATCCTTTGGTTCGGCTGGTACGGCTTTAATGCGGGTTCCACTCTCATTGGTGACGCCTCCATTGGACGGATCGCAGCCAACACAACCCTTGCCCCGGCTGCCGGTGCCATGGCGGCGATGGTGGCGATTTGGATCACTCAAGGACGCCCAGACCTTGGCATCACTTTGAATGGTGCTCTGGGAGGGCTTGTGGGGATCACCGCCAATTGTCATGTTGTCTCCCCGGCTTCTGCAGTGCTAATCGGTCTTGTCGCGGGTGTGCTCGCCACGCTGGCCTCTTTGTTGCTTGAGCGTTTGTATATTGACGATGCTGTCGGGGCGGTTCCCGTTCACCTTGTGTGCGGATGGTGGGGAGTTTTGGCAGTTGCGTTGTTCAACGAGGAGGGCTTCTCGCCCCAGGCCTTGGGGGTTCAAGCCTTGGGGGTTGCTTCCATCACAGGATTTGCCTTTGTGACAGCTTTGATTGCGTTCAAGCTGGTGGATGTGGTCATCGGAATCCGAGCAAGCAAGGACGAGCAAGATCTCGGATTGGACTTTACGGAGCATTCGGGTACTGCCTATGCCGACTTCGTGACCAGCGAACATGAGATTCCTGGTTTTGCCTCCACGAAATGAGCTTCATATGCTCTCGCACTCCAATCTTAATGATATATGGGCTTTAAGGATTCACTCCCGCACTCCGATAGATAAAGACATCACGATCAAACATTGGCTCGATGCCGGGCAAATGAATGTGCTCGAATTGGGAAGAATCAAAGAGGAGCGCCGCCAACTCTGGTTGTTCGCTGCGGGTAATGTCTGTGTAGGATTGATTGATAAAGAGCGGACGATGGGAATCTTTTGACGTCTGCATGAGTTTCAGCAGGTCTTCTTTGGATGAGATTTGCTGGACGCGTGGGTCGTAAACCAGCGGCCTTGCCAAAACTCCTGCGGTCACGATCAAGCGGTTCTCATCGGTGTGAGGGTTGAGATCCTTTCTTGTGAGGAGGACTGATTCGCGAATGGGAGCAATTGGGCGGCTCTGCAAGACTCCCAGAAACTGCCATTGAAACCCAAGAAATGCCGCGCAGAGGATCAGGGCGAGAGCAACAGCGGCTGTGTGGCTTCTGGCATAAGTCCAAGCCAACGGCCATGCCAGTCCGATGGCAACAATAGCCACAATGCCGGGGAGAGCGCCGACCACGTACCATTCCAAAAGATACAACTTTTTGGCAATGGCAACCGCAAGGAACAATGGTGCACCAAAAAGGAACAGAGGCAGGAAGAACACGCCGGGAGCGCCTCGTGACAGAAGGCGAACCACGCCAAGAAGCAATCCCAAGCCGGCGACAGCAGCCATGATCCATGCCAGTGGCCCGAGGTGATTGAACAGATATGAGGTATTTGGATATGCCGATGGTGCCTCACCAGGGAAGACCCACGGAAACCCGGTGAGAAAACGACTCCCCAGATTTTGAAACCAATCACTTGGCAGGCCGTTTGACTGCATGTGTTCTGAGAACTTCAGGAACTGTGGCACGCAGGGTGCGAGCAGCAGAAGCGTTGCCATTCCCGCTAACACGCAGGAAATCAAGAATCGACCGATCGAAATCCAGCGGGTGTTCTGATTGGCGGAGATAATCGTTAATCCAAACACTCCGGCATTGAGCAGAATCAGGAACTCCACGGCACCGGGCCATGCCGCCATTAGAAGAAATTGAGAAGCACCATAGGCGAGCCACCATCTCCAGCGTTCTGATTCCACGGCATGCAGCGCAAAGAGACAGCAAAGGGGGAGGAGTAAAAACACAAAGGCGTACCCGCGTGCTTCTGGCACAAAGCGGGCGTGCCAGGGATGGATGGCCAGCAGCCATGCAGCCAAGGCTCCCGCCCCTGGATATCCCAAACGAAATAGCAACCATGCGATTGCTGCAATTGACGCGGTTCCTGCCAGAAAAGCGGGAAGGCGGATGGCCACTTCATTATAAGGAAGCCCCTGAGGTTTTGTGAATGCTCTCCAAATATCATTGCTCAGCCTCGCAAGCGTACTGTTCAGCATGTGATTATTTGGCTTCGCATAATACCAAATGGTCTCCTTCCACTTGATGGGCTTAAACTTCAGCGTCTCATTATCCCGGTCCCGAAATGAACCGGCGATGGTTCTCCTCACGCTGTATCCCTCATCGTCCCACAAGCCAGCCCCAAGCCGGGGAGCGTTTATGCCTGCGGAGGTGATCACCGCAACTCCAACAGAAATCAAAAACCAGCGGGGCACCTCAGGGTGGGCGGGGTTTGATTTGGAGGGGAGGGGCCGAGTCCAAAATGACGCGGTAAATCCAAGAAGAAAAAGGATTCCAACATTTGCAAGGCCTGCCCACCACAGACCCACCTCCACATAAAGGGAGATGGAGGGTTTCCCAAACCAAATTTCGGAAGGAATCTCCCATGGTTTTCGCACAACGAACAGGAGGCCAAGCACAACCACTGCCAGAATCAGGCAGGAAACCTGAACCAAGCGAGTCATTGAAAACTCTGTAATCCCCCTATTCATGCCCTGTCTGCTCGATCACTTTTCGGCTCTGGGGCAGTGTTCCATGAGAAAATGCGCAATTGATCGCGACGCGGATGGGATGGAAAGAGATTCAATATTTGACCTCCAAGTTTTCCAGAGTGCGCCATGAACAGCAATGACTCCTTCAATAATATCCCCGATGCGTGCAGGATTTCCGGTTGCCAGCGTCCCAATTCCCGACCTCTCGATGAGTGCAATGTTTCCTTCTTCCTGACCCGGAACCACATGACTCACGAGAAAAGGAAGTTTAGCGGCGATGGCCTCCTGCACCGTCGCTCCCCCAGCTTTGCCGATAAAAAGGTGATGAGATGCCATCAGCTCCGGCATACGATCCGTCCATCCCACCAGTTCTCCATTTGTTGGCAGGTTTGCTGATTGGAGAGCGTCAAAAATGGCCTGCCTGCGGCCAGTGACTGCCGTCACAGAAAGATTGGGAATTTGGGCAAGCCTCTGGAGGGTGGCAATCGCGCGGTTGGTCCGACCCCCAGGAAAAAAGATGACCTTCCACGGACCGTTCCCGGGATGGGGAGCCGCAGTCAGGCTCTCAAAAGCCACGCTCACCGGGAATCCCAGAGTGTGGATCAGATGCGCAGGAACGCTGTCATTTCTCAAAACTCTCGCTGTGGCCTCGTCCGCGACAAGAAAGCCGTGGCAATGACACCGGTACCATGCGGAATTGATCATCGTGGAGTCCGTGATGATTGTGTAGAGCGGGGCAACCAAGGAGGGATCGCGTTTGCGAAGTTTCGCGACAATAAAAGAAAAGATGGGATAGGTGGATGCGATCAGGTCCGGTTGAAACTCATCAATCATGTCCCTAACCCCGGCCGTAAGTTCGGAGAGCAGGGGACCCATGCCTTCGACAACTCCCCGCCGACTGAGAAGGTTGAACACCACGCGCCACGTGCGCGGATATTTATTGATCGCCACAGTGTAGCCCTTCTGAACAATGCGGTTCACTACGGGATTCGTGCGAGTGTAGGGATCTGCGACAAGAACTTCGACTTGGCCGCCTCCTTCTGAGAGTAAGGCGTCCCGGATGTTGCGGGCCGCCGTGTTATGGCCCTCACCCATGCTGGCAGTCAGAATCAGGATGCGCGGCATATCAAAAATTCGTTATAAAAAAGCGGATGCTCAAAGCGATTTGAGCACCTGCTGCCCGCGAGTTTTGGTTTCCTCATCATCTTTGGTCTTGGATGGCAGGGATAGCCCCAACTCAAGATGCTGACGAGCCTCGTCTTTTTTTCCCAAAGCCACAAGTGTCCTTCCGTATTCGATATGATGGATGACCCGGGGCGGGCCAGACGCAATGGCCATGCGGAAATACTTGGCTGCATTTTCATTGGAGGCATCGGGAAACTTTCCATAAATCACTTCTGCGAAGGATTTAAGGAGTGGATTCAAATTTGCCAACTCATAATTCCACCGGGCAAGCACGTGCCAGGCAAAATCTTCCCCCGGATCAAGGCGGGTGGCGGCTTCGGCTTCCTCGCGAATGCGGCGGGACATTTCGATTTGGCGGCGGGGGGATTCCAGCAAAGCGAGCTGTCCAAGCACAATGGCAAGGGAAAGGCGGGCCTGCGCATTTTCGGGTGCCAACTTCACGGCCCGCTCCGCAGCCTCCAAGGCTTGGCGGCCAATGGCTTTCTGTTTGGATCTGGATTGTTCCTCTTTCATCAGCAACACATGCTGCTTGGCGAGACGGTGAAGGATGTCAGCATCATTTGGCCACAACCCGTCGGCTGCGATCAGCAGATCCATGGCCTGGCGGGTTTCGTGCTGGTCGTTCAGTTGCTCACTCCGCTGGATATAACCATCCAATGACTGCCCGTACAAACAAGCTGTCAGCCCAACGAATATCCCCCCAACCAAAAAAACCTTCTGGAATTTTTGGCGGCGAGAAGTGGTATGCATTTGTGGGTTCAGGGCTTCCGAAAAAGATAATGACTCACAATCCACTCCGAGCCATTACGAAATCCCCACAGCTCGGCGCAGGACATAAAAAATATTCTCCAGTAGGCCTTCCACTTGTTGGCATTTTCCTGGCCATACGTTTTGGCAAGGATCGGCTCAATGGTGGCCTGGTTTGCATCAAATGTTTGAAGCCAGGCTTCCGACGTTCGCTGATAGTGGGTCCCTGAAACCCGCCAATGATCTTCAATCTTGAGATCATCTTGGAAGTAGAGTAGCAAATGATCTGATGGCATGGTTCCCCCCGAAAAAAAGTAGCGGGTGATCCAATCCGAGGGATCCTTGCCTTCAAAATGATAAGCAAAACGGGTGTGTGTGAAGATATGCACAAAAAGCCGTCCTCCTGGCTTTAACCATGACGCAACTTTTGCCATGAGCTTCCGGTAGTTCTTCATGTGCTCAAACATTTCGACCGAAACCACGCGGTCATAGGCGGCTGCCTCCGCTTCGAAGTCGTTCATATCTGCGGTGCGGATCTCGATGTTTTTTAATCCGCGTTCCTCGGCCCGTTGGAGAATATATTCCCGTTGGGTGCGGGAATTAGAGACGCCGGTGATTTTTGATGACGGGTATTTTTCCGCCATCCAAAGCGTCAGGCTGCCCCACCCACAACCAAGTTCGAGAATACGCAGGCCATGAGCCAGTTGGGCACGCTCGCACGTGAGCGCCAGCATCAGTTCTTCGGACTCTGCAAAAGTTGTTGAGGGTGCTGGCCAGTAGCCGCTGCTGTATTTCATGCGGGGACCCAGAGCATGAACAAAAAACTCGGTTGGCACTTCGTAGTGTTGTTCATTGGCGTCCTCGGTTTTGATGGCAATCGGGCTGGCGTCCAACGCCCGAATGAAGGAGGAGATGGCTCTTTGCTCGTCCTCGGGATTGCCTGCGTCTTCCTCTTTGAGTTTTTTTGCGAGGAGTCGGCGGATGCCGACACGAATGGCGGCATCGGGAAGAAGGTTATGAGAAAGCAGGTCGTCGAGGCTGATCATGATATTGAGTGATGAAATGAATTTGATGTTCGGTCAGGAGGCAGAACTTGGGGGACGAGGAAAGAAGGGGCTGGTTCGGGCCTGATAAGCCCGATATGCGTCGCCGCGAGACTTGACGGATTGGGCTTCTGCGGGCGGGATCCCGGTGACTTTGGTCAGCAGATAATACATGATCAGCGGCGACAAAATCCCGAGCCATCCCCCCGGTGATCCCAGAGCCACCACGGCAAAGGAAACCCAGATCAGCCACTCACAAAAGTAGTTGGGGTGACGGGAATACTTCCAAAGTCCGGCATCACAAACCTTGCCCCGGTTGTCGGGCTTGGCACGGAATGCCGAAAGTTGGGAGTCGGCGAGTGATTCGCCAGCAATGGCAACCACCCAAAGCAGAGCCCCGGCAATCTCCCAAGGGGAGAGGGCAGGGGACGTATTTGCGGCAATCGCAAAAAAAGGAATGGAAAGGATCCCGACAAGCACGGCCTGCGCTTGAAAAAATCCAAAAAACATCAACCAAGGCCGTTTGGGAAATTGTACGCGCAGGGCGGCATAGCGAGCGTCTTCCTCGGGATGATGTTTCCCCACCCGAATGGCCAAATGCGTTCCTAGTCGCAAACTCCACAACCCCACCAACACAAACAGGAGGACTTTTCGAAAATCTGGCGCGGGACCAAGCCAGATTAAAAGCGCCACCACGCCAGTGAAGGCATAGGACCACGCCACATCCACCCACCCTGCGTTGTTCACGCGCTTCGAAGCCAACCAAACAAAGGCCATGTAAACCATCACCGCGTTGGTGGCCACTCCACCCAAGATCCAAGCATTCATCGAGCGCGGGCGATAGTGAGGTCCTCAATTGGCGAACCCGCATTGAGTGACAAATTTCCAAATTTGGTGAAGACGATCTGCGCCACGGTGATGTGTCGGGTCGCGAATGCGGCCTCGCAATAACTTAGGTAATACCGCCACTTGCGAAGAAACGCCTCATCAAATCCAAGGGCCCGAACTTCGTCGAGACGCTCATCAAAGCTCTCTCGCCATAGGCGGAGGGTCTTGGCGTAGTGGGGTGCCATGTCATGATACCCCAGCAGATTGAGCGATTGGGTTTTTCCCGTCGCCTCGAGGATTCTCGCCATCGACATCAATAGCGACCCTGGAAAGATGTGTTTTTGAATGAAGTCCACTCCGCGTTTGAGGATGTCGTATTGCTGATCGGGACACAAAATGGCCTGAATCCCAAGCAGACCGTTTGGTGTCAGAAGCGATGAACATTTTTCGAAATAACCATCGACGTAGCGGTCACCCACCGCCTCCAGCATTTCAATGGAGGCTATTTTGTCGAAGCGGCCTGTGAGATGACGGTAATCATCAAGCCGGACCTCAATGAGATCGGCCAAACCGGCGTCGGCGATGCGTTTGGCGGCTTCATAATGCTGTTGTTCGGAAATGGTTGTTGTGACAATGCGACACCCATAGGCCGAAGCCGCATGCATGCTGAACCCCCCCCAGCCCGTTCCAATTTCTAAGACCCGGTCGCCCGCCGTGAGCTTCAATTTCTGGCACAGGGCATCGTATTTTTTGATTTGAGCTTCTTTGAGAGAGAGGTCTGACGGCTCAAAGAGAGCACTGGAATACGTCATGGTCTCATCCAGCCAAAGGGCAAAGAACTCATTGCTCAGATCATAGTGCTCCCGGATATTGTCCCGGCTTTTGAGAATGCTGTTAGGTCGCCGCGTGTGGATGAAGCGGTTATAGGCGGACAACAAATCCACTGGCCCCCTTCGGCGACGGGATCGCGTTTCCATGGCTGGCGACTCTTCGGCATTCGCAATAAAAAATGCCACCACCGCCACCAAATCCGGAGAGTCCCATTCCCCTGCCACATGGCTTTCGGCAAATCCGATTGGCCCAAAAAGCACGGTTCGGCGAAAAAAATTCTCATCCCGGATCTCAATCCGGGCCATGGGGATTTTTGACAACCCCCCAAAACGCCAAACTTGCCCACACGGCAGCCTCATCTCCAGCGCCCCCCTTTGCATGGGTTTTAAAGTCTGATGCACTAAACCGCGAAAATTCATTTTGGATTTACGTCCATGATTGGAGTAAGGATTCCCTGACTTAGTCAGATAAGGATCATGAAACGTCGTTTAGAGGGCGTGTGGTTGATGGTGAGTTTAAAATGCTGGTCAGGGGGCATGGGCGTCTCACCCGTGTGGTTGCGGCTGCGGTTTAAAATTGCACCTCTAAACGGGCGATGCGCCCGTTCCCCCTGAATTCATCACTTTTCATCACACACGGGTCCTTGGCAAGGGCATATCTCTCTTTGACCGCTGGCCGTTCAACCGCTACTCCTATGGAAATGAGTCTCCAAACCACTATTGACAATGATATCAAGGACGCCATGCGGGCCAAGGATTCCGCAAAGCTCGGGGTCCTTCGGATTCTTAAGGCGGCGTTGAAAAATGCCGCCATCGAAAAAGGCGGGGCTGATGCCACCATGGAAGATGCGGAGTCCGTAGCTGTGATTCGCAAACAAATCAAGCAGCGCCTGGATTCGATCGAGAGCTTTGAGAAAGCTGGACGCCCGGAATTGGCAGCCGCCGAGCGGGCAGAAATCACGGTTTTGGAAAGCTATCTCCCGGCGGGTCTTTCCGCAGAAGAAATTTCTGAGCTGGTCAAACAAGCGATTGCAGAAGCTGGAGCCACCTCGAAACAGCAGATGGGTGATGTCATGAAAATTGCTTCTGCTGCATCCGCCGGACGGGCTGACGGCAAAGCCCTGAGTCAGGAAGTGCAGCGTCAGCTTTCTTGAAGGAACTTTTGCCAACCCTCGATGCCATCATTGTTGCCGGCGGCTCCAGTCGGAGGATGGGCTTTGATAAAATGCTTGCCCCGTTTGGACGCAGGTCTGTCATAGCCCACACCCTCCAAGCGTTTAATGACTGCGAGGACATTCGGCGGATGGTGGTGGTCTGTCCTTCCGGGCGCAAAGAAGATTTTGAGTCCGAAACCCGCGGCTTTTCCAAGATCGTGGCGCTGGTGGAGGGCGGCGCTGAGCGCTCGGATTCCGTGGCGAAAGGGGTCCGTGCATTGCAGTCAGAGGACCAACTGCCGCCCGACTTTGTGGCTGTGCATGATGCGGCCCGACCTCTGATTTTGCCGGAGTCCATCTCGCTTTGTTTTCAGGCGGCCATGGTTTCCGGGGCGGCTGCCCTAGCGGAGAAAGTGGTCGATACTCTCCATCGCTGTGATGATCTGGGCAAGGTGCTGGAACCTGTCGACCGCACAAACCTGTGGCGGGTCCAAACCCCACAAATTTTAGGCTTGGAGGATCTCAAAGCGCTTTCCGGGAGCACCACCGATGAGGTCTCCGGTCTGTTGCGTCAAAAAAAATCTGCCACTCTTGTTGAAAACCCGCATCCCAATTTTAAAATAACCGTGCCTGCCGATCTGGTCCTCGCCCGTGCCATCATCGAATCCCGATCCTTATGAACACCCATCTGACCACTCTCCCCAGCGGCCTCCGAATCGCCACTTGTGAAATGCCCCAAGCCGCCACGGCTTCCGTTGGAATCTGGGCAGGCGTTGGAGGACGCCATGAACCCGCCCGACTGAATGGCATTTCCCACTTTATCGAGCACATGCTGTTCAAGGGCACCACCAAACGCAGCGCTCGTCGGATCATGGAGGAAGTTGAAGGTGTGGGGGGCGACATGAATGCTTACACCACCGAGGAGCGCACATGTTATTATGCGGTTGCCGCAGCAGAGTTTTTTCCCCGGCTTTGCAATGTGCTTTGTGATCTGTACACGGATCCGCGATTTTCGGCGGCGGATATCGAACGGGAACGGGGAGTGATCGGCGAAGAGATTTTGATGTATCGCGACGAACCCTCCTCCCATGTGCAGGAATTGTTGAATGAACATTTTTGGCCGGGTCATGCGCTTGGACGTCCCCTCACCGGAACTCTCGATTCGATCAATCGCATGGGACGCACCGAATTTTCTGATTATCGCAAAAGCCACTACCACACAAAAAGCACGGTGCTTACTGCGGCTGGCTGTGTGAAACATGATCAGGTCGTCGCGCTAGCATCCCGCCTGTTGGGCTCACTTCCAAAAGGGCGAGTTCCCCGCATGGGAGCTGCTCCGCATCCCCGCAAAACCCTTCAGGTTGTCACCGAAAAGCGGGATACCCAGCAAACACAGGTCGCCATCGGCTTGCCAGCAACCACCAACTACGATGACCGCCGCTATGCGACCCATCTCCTCCACATCATCCTTGGAGGCAATGCCAGTTCCCGCCTCTTTCAACAACTCCGCGAACGCCGGGGTCTGTGTTATTCCGTGAGCACGCATCCGAATCTTTTTGCGGATACAGGCATGTTCAACATCTCCGTCGGACTGGATGGATCAAACCTCGAAAAATCTCTTCGCATCATTCGCTCGGAAATCGGAACGCTGAAGTCCACCCCTCCCAAAGCTGCAGAACTGCGGCGTGCGAAAGAATATGCCATCGGCATCAGCCGCATGTCGCTTGAGCGCAGCTCTGCTCAAAATATGAGAGTGGGAATGTCGGTGCTGGTCTATGGAGAAATCCATGACCCTGAGACCATGCATGAACGACTTCGTGCGGTGACCGCTGAGGAAATCTCTGAGGTGGCCAGGGACTTTCTGGATTTTTCAAAAGCCACGGTCGCCGTCATAGGCCCCAACCCTGACGAAAAACTTGTAAGGGGTGTATTCTCAGGTGATTGATCGATCCTTTGCCATCTGGTATAACGAAATGGCATGTGCGCGGCATTCGAGTTTCAAGGCAGGGGATTCCAACCGGGAAAGATCGTCGCTGGCGTCGACGAGCAGGGCATTGTGCGGCATGTGTGGGCAGGTTTTGCCCGGGCGGAAATCCTGGATTGGTGGCAGCGCAAAGGGGCTGTACTTTTGGATATCCCGGCCAACCGATTTGCAGAACGGTCCGAAATCACTGGGAAGCTCGTTTGGGGGGATGTGCCTGATGGGATGATCCTGCGGGGTCTTCTTGATTCCCAGACGTCCAAACCCCTCATCAAAATTGTCACTCGTGCCTCAACGAAACAGGAAATTGAATTTTTTCACCACCCCAGAATGCCCCTCCTTGAGAAGCCGCTCTTTCCTGGCCACTCAATTGCCGTGGACGAGGAGCCCGGACTGCTTTTTTGACCTGCCTTATTGAATATTCTTGAAGTGGAGCAATGACTGCTCACGCGAAAGGCGAGCTTCCATGAGCCTTGACCTGCAAGGACGACCCCTATCTCCAATCCTCCACCAGCAGGCCATTGACGAATCGGAAGCCTTGGTCGTTGGTTATACAAATTAAACTCAAGCTCAGGGAGTGCGCAGCAATCAACATGTCATACGCCCCAATCCGACGTCCGTCTTTTTCCAACTGCAAACGAACATCCCCGTAGCTGTCTGCCGCTCTCCGATCAAAATCCACAACCTGGAATTTCTGGCAAAAATTGATAGCCGCTGGGATATCACGTTCACACTTCGGCGATTGTTTCGCTCCGTGCATAAGTTCGGCAACAACAATGGAGGAGAGACAAAAATTCCCAAACGACTTGCTCGTCATTCGCGCACGGGTCTCCCCGAGATCTCGGATGTAGTCAATGCAAGCATTGGTATCCAGAAGGTATTTCACTCGAATCTCACGACCTCGTCCGGCATCAAATCCTTCGGCCGCGAAGCCATAAAATCGGGTGAAAAATCCGCTGCCAGTTTCTGCAGTTCAGCCCAGTCGTCTTGTCCGGGCCGGACAATCAACTCATCACCTCTGCGTATAATCATGACTTCATCGCAGTCAAATGACCATTTTTTGGGAATCCGAATCGCCTGATTACTTCCATTTTTGAATAGCTTGGTTTTGACCATCAGAACAGTATAGGCGCAATGCCTATGCTTGCAAGTCAATCCTTCCGTGACGTCACCCCGGCCCTCCTGAACTACTGAAGAATTTTGATGGTCAACGGATATTCGTAAGGCTCGCCATTGCTGGCCTTGATGCTGCCCATGATCGTAAAAACGATCCACGCAATCACAAATCCGATGGGTATGAGTATCGGTATAACCAGGCAAAACGCTGCCACCCCAACGGCCCATGCAATAATTATCCAAATGCTCCATGAGATTTGGAAATTCAATACGGTTTTCCCCACCGGTTCCAAGCCTGGCAGTTCCTGTTTTTTGATCAGCCAAATGATGAGAGGTGCCACGATGTTTCCCGCAACCGGAACAACAAGCCCGATGAGAGGACTCACATGAGTGATCACCGTCCATTGTCTTAGCTCTGCATCGGAAGGGGCCGGTGGTTCAGGGGCTGGTGGCAGAATGGGCGGTGTGTCCATATTCGACCTTTAAAACCCAAAGAACGGGGCAAGGCCAGCTTATTGTGAGACCTATCGCCTGGATCCTTTTATCCAATAGTCGAAGAAATTGACTCTCGCAGGGAACGGCTCACAATCACCCCGTGCAAAGGATTCTAAACTGGCTTTCCATCGGCGTTTTGGCCGCCCAAGTGGCAGCCGTGGCCCGCGCTTTTTTTGTGAAGGATCGTTACTTTGCCTGGGCTCCTTATGATGAAATCGTGGAGTTCGAAATTCGGGCTTGGAGCGGGGGCCGGGAACTCAGTGTTGAAGAAATCTGGCGACGATTTCACCTTCCCGAATACGGACGGGAGA
>JBGTLQ010000377.1:0-9296 GCA_041744075.1 Terrimicrobiaceae bacterium | reverse complement strand
CTCCCCACCCCGTCTCTCGACGACGCAGTTGCCTTCGGCTGCTCTTCCGGTGCTCGTCTCGGAAGGACTCAGACTTTCACTGGTTGTTTTCATGGTTACTTCGTTCGCACTAGGGCGCGGCAGTCCCTTGCCCGCCCACTTTTTGCTTTCTGGAAAATCGTCATTTCTCAAACACTGACAACCACCCTCACCAAATTGAATCACGCCTACTTCCCAAAGAGTTTATATTTCTGTTGATAGGTCTGATTCCCTTGCGATGGTAAGAAAATGAGCAAAGTCACACCAAAACTTCAGCTTTCCCCTCCTGGCAAGATTGCCCATACTCACAAAATTGTTCTTGTCACTGAACGCTCCGTTTCATCCATCAGAGAAGCTTCCTTGGCCGGATTTGATGCCGCAACTTTGCGGCAGGCTGAGCGAAATCGTTCGCTGCTCAAGATTCTTAACTCCCCACCGACTGATCGAGGTTGGTCTCGAGAGGATCTCTATGTCAGACGGATTTCTCTAAAGGATTAATTTAATCAAAACCCATCTGGAATAGCCAGACGGAGGCGGCGGAGGGCTGAGCGGCCGAGGGCGATGGGGGATGGCAAGCCGTTCAATGTGACGTGGGCTCCGCGTGTGGGGCTGATTTCTACGGAGTGGATGCGGGAGAGATTCAAGATCGTTGAGCGGTCCAAACGGAGGAAGGGCGGTTTGGGCAAATTGCGTTCGTAGGTTCCGATGGATTGGCAAATCAGCAGGGGGGGATTTTCGGCGACGCTGACACGTGTGAAGTCCTTTTCCGCTTGGAGGGCGATGACATCAGCAAGGGGTGCCACAATCGTGCGTTCTGGAGTTCTTAAACAAATCCTGTCAGCCATGGCGTAGGGGGTTTCGTCATGGTCCAGCGAATGGAGTATCCCACGGAGCCGTTCGAGGGCTTGGGCCAACCGTGCCGGTCGCACAGGTTTTAAGAGATAGTCCACAGCCTGGACGTCAAACGCCCGCACCGCATATTCGGAATGAGCGGTGACGAAGATCACGGGCAGAGAAGGCGTGAGATTTTTTAGAAGATCAAACCCCGTGGCCTCTGGCATCCGGATGTCGAGGATCAGAGCATCGGGTTTGTGGCGGGGAATATTGGCCAGGGCCTCAGACACACAGGCCGCCTCTCCAACCACGGCAACTTCCTTATGTTCGGCGATCAATTCCTTGAGGCCCTGACGTGCCAGAGGTTCATCGTCAACCAACATCAAGCGAAGCATGGCTCTCCTTTCAGCAAAAGAACCGCCCGAACCTGTCCGTGGTCCTCAATGATTTGGAACGAATGGCGCCATGGGAAGTGGAGATCAAGTCTTCGCCGCAAGGTGTCCAACCCGAGGCCTTCGGGGGATTTGTTATCCGGGGCCAGTTGACCCGTGTTGGTTACCACAATCTCAAGGTCTCCCTCTTTGAGGGTCGCGGTGATTTCCAGTTTCATGGGATGGTTGGAGGCATGAAGGCCATGTTTGATGGCATTTTCCACAAGTGGCTGAAGCAAAAAGCTGGGGACTTGGCGCCACCGTGCTTGATCGGAAATGTCAAAACTGAGCTCCAACCGCTCCCCAAAGCGGGTTTTCTCAATCGCTAGATAGGATTTCATGGCCTCGATCTCATCGGACAGCGGACTGATGGCTTTTTTTCGATGATCCAGCGAATAGCGCAGATAATCCGAGAGCTCTCTCAACATTTCGACAGCGGTGTCAGGATGTTGGGAAATTTCTGCGACGATGCCATTCAGCGAATTGAAGAGAAAATGGGGATCGAGTTGGGCACGAAGCATCTGCAATTCCATCCGCTGGGCTTCAACCACGGCCGCCTCAGCCACCAGCATCTCATTTTTGAGGGCAGCTCCGGTTTTTAACCAGAAATAGCCGAAGCTCCAGCCAAGAAACACCATCCACATCAATAGGATACGCAGCAAAAAATTTTCGAATGGGTTGAAGCGAGGGTTATGCCACCCGGTAAGGTCGGCGAAGAGGTGGGTCAAAAACGCAAGCACCACAGCGGAGATGAGACTAAAAACAGCGACCAAAAACGCCGTACGGATCTCGAAGTCGAGCTTCCGATAAATGGGCCGTAGGAGCAGGCTCACCCCAAACGCCACCAATTCGCTGAAGAGGGTGAATATCAGCGCGCGTGCCACATCGGCGTGGAAGATCACGCGCACCATAAACACAGCCGCCCCAAATGCCAGCCAGAGAAGAAGGTTCAGATGCCAGAACTGAATGCCTTGTCCAAGCCACCCTGGGAGCCTCCTGTTCGTAATTCCTATCATTCCCCGCGAGTCTGGGCCAGATGAGGCAGACGCGTCAAATCTGCTAACGTTTTTTCAACTGACGAATCCGATCCGCCATTTGCCGATTAGCGGCTTCCATTTCCTCTTTGAGCTGGAGGCTGCTCATCGCTGATCCCCCGAGGCTGCTGACGGTTGTTCGTTCAAGATTATCATCGGTGGCAACGGTCACATCCAACTCGGAGGCATATTTTGCGGCAAGCCGCTCGATGAGGGAATCCGCGGTCTGGCCCGATGCGGAATAAAAAACATGAATGCCATCCGGGTCTGACGCATCGGAGGCGGCCCCGGCCCTTCCGTCAAAAACCACTACCACCGTCCAGGTCGAGTTATCCTGAAAATTGGTGAGCCATTTGACCAACTCCGCTCGGGCAACCGCCCCGTTTCGCGCATGCAAACCGGAGAGTTCCGGCCACCGGAAAATCATACTATGGCCATCCACAATTAAGAGGCGCTGCTTCATATCGATCAGATCGGCAACATAAATTGACCAGCGGAGCATGACCAGCAAAAGGGGTCTTCGGGCAATTGGGGAGCTGTTTTCTCGTCGGGCACCATTGACTATGGTATAACTGATGCCATACTAATGGCATGAGCTATACCATCCCCATCGACAAAGCTGGTCGGATTGTCATTCCGAAGGCGATTCGTCAACAGATTGGGGCTGATGCTTCCACAAAGTTTGAACTTGATGTCGTGCTAGATCGGATAGAACTGACTCCCATAAAAAGCCCTGATGAGAGCAAGGCGAAGCTGATTAAGAAAAATGGGAGGCTTGTCATCGCAGCCACGGGAAAAACATTTAGCTCGGCTGAAGCGGTCCGCTTGGATCGAGATGACCGAATGGAGGTCTTGGCGTCCCAACACATACGCTGAACGGCTGTGGACTATTTCGACTCATCGGTCTTGGTTGCGGCTATTTCTGAAGATGATCCCGACCATGAATCCGCCGGGGCGGCTTGGGACAATGCTGAGCGTCGTGTGCTCTACGCCCACGGGATTTTGGAATCTTTCGCGACGCTGACAGGCAAGCGTCACCCCGCCTCGCTCAGCCCCAACGATGCCAACGCGGTGATTTCTGATTATGTCGGCGTGGCAAACATCTTTCAGTTCACCGCGAAACAACTTCTGGCCTTGCTGGCGGGGACACACCGCCTTGGCGTGCGTGGTGGTGCCGTTTATGACGACATGCATCTTTGCGCGGCTCGCCAATGTGGTGCGGACCGGATTTTCACGCTGAACAAACGTCATTTTGTGGCCATTGCCCCCGATTTGGCGGATCATATTCTGCATCCAGGCGAAATTTAGGGTGGGTTCCGTCCAACGATAAATTTTAAACTCGTCATAATTCTTACATAGAAAAAGGTCTTTGGCGGCGTAGAGTCTGCGCATGCCATTTATCCGAGTGCGAGGAGCGCACCAGAACAACCTCCAGGGAATCGACCTCGACTTGCCGCTTGGCAAGATGATTGTGGTCACGGGGCCAAGTGGCAGCGGGAAGTCGAGTTTGGCGTTTGATACGCTCTATGCTGAGGGTCAGCGACGTTATGTGGAGACCTTCAGCCCTTACACCCGGCAATTTCTTGACCGCATGGACAAACCCCGGGTGGACCTCATTGAGGGAATCCCTCCTGCTATTGCCATTGAACAGGCCAACAATGTGCGGACCACCCGCTCCACGGTCGGCACGATCACGGAGATCAATGATTATCTGAAGCTGCTGTTTCCGCGGTCGGCGTCATGTCAGTGCCCGAGCTGTGGGCGGACCGTGAATCCTGAATCCGCCAAGAGCATTGCCGATCAAATTTTGGCCTCCTCATTGGGGGAGCAGGTTCTTGTCACGTTTCCGGTTCCTGCACCCGCGGGGACCAAGGCTGCAGACTTTTTTGCATTTCTAAATCAACAGGGTTACCTGCGGGTTTTGTTATTCGGGAACGTGCTACGCACGGACGAGAAACCTGCAAGCGAACGCTTGCCTGCGCGGGTTTCCGTGATTCAGGACCGTTTGGAAGTCACCAAAAAAACGGCCTCCCGTCTTTCCGAAGCAATAGAAGCCGCTCTGAAGCTGGGGCAGGGTCAATTGGGCATCTGGAAAGACTCTCAGATGCACCCGTATTCTGCGGGATGGCATTGCGCTCACTGCGATGTGGACATCCGCCCTCCAAGTCCAGGGCTCTTTTCCTTTAACAACCCCCTTGGAGCCTGCCCGTCCTGCCGGGGATTCGGACGGGTGATCGGCTTGGACTGGGGGCGGGTCATGCCAGATCGCTCTCTCTCCATTGCAGGAGGTGTGATCAAACCATTCCAAGGCGGCATGTCGCAGGAATGTCAGAGGGACCTCCTCAAAGCGGCACGCCGCAAAGATGTTGATATTGCGTGTCCTTTTGAAGACCTGCCAGCAGCCGATCAAAAGTGGGTGCTCGAGGGCGAGGGCAATGGAAACCATGAGGAATTGTGGGAGAACGGCCAATGGTATGGGGTGAAGGGGTATTTCAATTGGTTGGAAAGCAAGACCTACAAAATGCATGTGAGGGTTTTGCTGAGCCGATACCGGGCTTACACGATTTGCCCCGACTGCAAAGGTGGTCGTTTTCAACCGGAAAGTCTGAATTTTCGCCTGCAACCCTCCGGGTTGTCATTGCCGGAAATTATGGGCAAACCGATCCATGAACTCTCCCGGATTTTTCAAACTCTGACACTTCCCGTTGGCGACCCCGGCGCGGCGCTCCTCCGTGGCCAAGTCCTTTCCCGGTCCCAATTTTTGGAACAGGTCGGGCTTGGTTATCTAACGCTGGATCGCCCCACACGCAGCCTTTCCGGTGGTGAAATCGAGCGGGTGAATCTCACGGCCTGCCTTGGCGCCTCGCTCACCAACACCCTCTTTGTCCTTGATGAACCCAGCGTGGGCCTGCATCCACGGGACACCGACCAGTTGGTGGGTGTGCTTCATGCGCTGCGCGACAAGGGAAATACGGTGTTGGTGGTGGAGCATGAGGAGTCGGTGATCCGTGCCGCCGATCACTTGGTGGATATTGGGCCGGGCCGTGGGAAAGATGGTGGAAAGGTGGCTTATTCGGGAGAAGCGTCCGGCCTGCTGACCTCAAACTCCCCAACTTCCCTCACACGCGATTATCTGACAGGGAAACAATTTATTTCCGTGCCTGAAGAGCGCCGGAAACCTGCCTCTTGGATCAAGCTGCGTGGGGTGCGTCATCACAACCTCCAGAATGTGGATGTGGACGTCCCTTTGGGTGTTCTTTGCTGTGTGACAGGGGTCTCTGGATCAGGCAAAAGCTCATTGGTTCATGGGGTGCTCTACAGAAATTTGAGTGGCGATGCTCCCGCTGATGATGAAGAAACAGGCTTCTGCAAATCCCTGAAGGGTGATGACAAAATCGGGGATGTTGTGATGGTGGACCAGTCGCCACTATCGCGTACGCCCCGCTCCACGCCTGCCGTGTATGTGGGGGCATATGACAAGATCCGCGAGCTGTACGGGTTTCTCCCGGAATCGCTGGCTTCGGGATTTTCGCCATCCACATTTTCCTTCAATTCCGGGGACGGGAGGTGTCAGCGCTGCGGAGGATTGGGCTACGAGAAGGTCGAGATGCAGTTTTTGAGCGACCTATTTTTGCGGTGCCCGGAGTGTGAAGGCACACGATTTCAGGTCCATGTGATGGAGATCCGTCATCGCGGAAAATCCATCTTTGAAGTTTTGGAACTCACGGTGACGGAAGCACTCGCCCACTTTGCGGAGGTGCCGGAAATCATCCGCTCCCTTCAAGTTTTGGAAGATGTGGGCTTGGGTTATTTGCGGCTGGGACAGCCGGTCAATGAACTCTCTGGTGGCGAATCCCAGCGCCTTAAGTTGGCAGGACATCTGACAACAAAACGAAAGGAAGGCGCACTGCTCATTTTTGATGAACCCACCACCGGGTTACATTTTGATGACATCGCAAAACTTCTGAAAGTTTTCCAACACTTGGTCGAAGCGGGTGACAGCCTGATCGTGATTGAGCACAACACCGAGGTCATCAAATGCGCGGATTGGGTGATAGATATCGGGCCCGAGGGGGGAGAAGCCGGTGGGCGGATTGTGGCGGCCGGAACTCCGGAATCGGTGAGCCTCGTTCCAGAATCCCACACGGGACGATTCCTTCAGAAAGCGCTTTCTCCTAAAAGGACGACGCTGAAGGAAAGTTCACCCAAAAAATCGAAATCGGTGGCCCCGAAGGTTGACAAAATCTCGATCCGTGGTGCCCGAGAACACAACCTCAAAAATATCGATGTGGATATTCCCGCAGGGAAAATCGTGGTTGTGACCGGTCTCAGTGGATCGGGCAAATCGACCCTGGCTTTTGATATCCTGTTTGCGGAAGGACAAAGGCGGTTTTTGGACAGCATGTCGGCGTATGCCCGTCAATTTGTGGACCAACTCGAAAAGCCGGAAGTCGATTCCATCGAGGGCCTGCCACCCAGCGTGGCCATCGAGCAACGCGTCACACGCGGAGGTGGAAAATCCACGGTGGCAACTGTCACAGAGGTTTATCATTTTTTGCGGTTGTTGTTCTCAAAACTCGGCACGCAGCACTGCCCGGACTGCAAGGTTCCGGTCATCAAACAAACGGCGTCGGCAATAACCGCCTCCGTGGCCAAGCATGCCAAGCGTGGACCCGTGAAGGTCTATGCTCCGCTGGTTCGTGGGAGAAAAGGGTTCCACACCAAGGTGGCCACTTGGGCTCAGAAACAGGGGATCACTACGCTGATTGTTGACGGAAAACCGGTTGCCGTTTCCGCCTTCCGTGCCCTTGAGCGATTCAAGGAACACACCATCGATGCGCTCGTGGGCGAGGTTTCTGTTTCTGGCAAAGAGGCCCCAGCCCTTGTGAAACGCGCCTTGGAAATTGGCAAAGGCTCGGCCCGGATAGTAGATGCAGCCGGACGCTCCCACATTCTCAGCACGGAGATGAATTGCCCCGACTGTGGCAAGGCCTTTGATCCGCTGCACCCCCGCCTCTTCTCTTTCAACTCCCCGCACGGGTCCTGCACCCATTGCCGTGGGTTTGGCGTGATCTGGAAAAGCGTCTCACACAAGGATTTTGATTCCGCGCTGGAAGCCGAACTGGCCGAAGAAAAATCGCACGAAAACCTGGAGGAAGGTGAATCGACCACGTGCCCAGTATGCGCTGGAAGCCGACTCAATGACGTCGCCCGAAATGTGTTTCTTCATGGAACATCCATCACCGACTTTGCCGCATCCCCTGCTGACCGGGCCCTGAAAACGCTGAAGACGTTTCGGTTCACCGGGACAGACAACGAGATCGCAAAAGACATCCTGCCCGAAATTTCCAAACGCCTCGAGTTCCTGCACAAAGTTGGTCTCGATTACCTCGCGCTGGACCGCTCGGCCAATACCCTCAGTGGTGGTGAATCCCAACGCATTCGCCTGGCAGCCCAGTTGGGATCCAATCTGCGCGGTGTACTTTATGTCTTGGATGAACCCACAATCGGCCTTCATGCCAGGGACAACACCCGTCTTCTTGACGCCTTGAGTGAGTTGGCCCATGACGGGAATTCCCTCGTCATTGTTGAGCATGATGAGGACACCATGCGCCGGGCGGATCACATTATCGACCTTGGTCCGGGGGCTGGCTCGCGGGGTGGTGAAATCTCCGCTGCTGGCACATACGCTCAGATTCTTAAAAGCAAAAACTCTCAAACCGGGCAGGCCCTGCGCACCCCTATGGTTCACCCCTCACGGGGCGAGCGCCGCACGACCAAAACCAACACGGAATGGATCACCATCAAAGGCGCCTCCCTTCACAATCTCCGGGGTATCGATGTCGCATTTCCGGTGAACCGTCTGACGGTAGTGACGGGGATTTCGGGGTCAGGGAAAAGTTCACTGGTCCGAGGGGTCTTAGAGCCCGCTGTCCGTGAAGCCGTTTCCAAAAAAAGAGTCACCCGAGGAGAAAAGCCCTGGCAATCGGTGGATGGCACCTCAGCAATTGGTGGAGTCCTTGAGGTGGATCAATCCCCGATTGGCAAAACCTCCCGCTCCACACCTGCCACCTACATCAAAGTTCTTGATTCCATCCGTGCCCTCTACGCCGAACTCCCCGCTTCCCGCATGCGGGGTTACTCGGCGAGCCGATTTTCGTTCAACAATGAGGGCGGGCGCTGCGAATCTTGTCAGGGCCAAGGCGTGATCAAACTTGAGATGAACTTTCTCCCACCCGCCTACATGCCCTGCCAAGAGTGCGTCGGGCAACGCTACAATCGCGCCACACTCGAGATCGAATACCATGGCAAATCCATTGGCGATGTCATGCAAATGACCGCCGAGGAGGGGGCGGCTTTTTTTGCATCAAACCAAAAAATCCGTCGCCCGCTGGACCTGCTCGTTGAAACCGGACTCGGCTACCTGCAACTCGGTCAACCGAGCCCGACCCTCAGTGGAGGGGAAGCGCAACGCATCAAACTCGTCACTCAAATCACCCGCCGCGCCACCGGCAAGGCCGAAGAAATTCGCACCACCCGCCGGGGCAAATCGACGCTCTACATCTTGGAAGAACCCACCATTGGTCTCCACGCCCAAGATGTCCGAAGGCTCATCGATGTGCTCCACCGGCTTGTGGATGAGGGAGGAACAGTTGTTGTGGTGGAACACCATATGGATGTGATCGCGGAGGCCGATCATGTCATTGATATCGGCCCCGAAGCGGGCGAGCAGGGAGGCCAATTAATGGCATCAGGGACCCCGGAATCGGTCTCAAAATCCAAAAAAAGCCGAACGGCGCCATTTCTTGCGGCGTGTCTGAAATGACGTGGCACGACCTGGATAGAGGTAGGAACGGGGCATTGGTTTGCCCCGCTCCCCCCTCCGAACCGTGCGTGCAGATCTCCCGCACACGGCTCTCCAGTCAGTGGTTTGCTCCGTATCGGAGATTGGTGATTTCCGTGACCTTGGCCTCCAGCA
>JBGTLQ010000376.1:0-18110 GCA_041744075.1 Terrimicrobiaceae bacterium | reverse complement strand
ACAGGCTTCGCCTTTCCCTAGTAGGCTCGCCAACGCTTCTGGCCGAATCGGCTTCACTTTCGTTTGGGTCTGCGGGTCCGCCTCCGGCTGCTCCCCACCCCGTCTCTCGACGACGCAGTTGCCTTCGGCTGCTCTTCCGGTGCTCGTCTCGGAAGGACTCAGACTTTCACTGGTTGTTTTCATGGTTACTTCGTTCGCACTAGGGCGAGGCAGTCCCTTGCCCGCCGACTTTTTTGCTTTGGGATTTGAAGGTCAATGTTCAATTATCAAATGACTTCTCGCAACATGTCTCCCATCATGGCCGAGGCTTAACGCAAAGGCTGGTGATACCACGCCCCTTCATACTCCACCCGAATCGACCTCGGTATCCTCCACCTCTCTCACTAAACTCATTCCTTGTCAGGATTTGTGCAAACTGACCCCTATTTCATTTCACATCTTCAAGGTGTTCGGCCTGGTGGCCCAGTTCAACCAGCGTTTGCGCCAGTTTGGGCGGCAACTGGGCATCAACGAGGAACCGCACGAACTCAGGCCGCCCTCAAAATGGAGTGGTCCATTTCTGCGGCGGCGAACGTCAGGCACGCCTTGATGTCGTCGGCTTCCAGATACGGGAAGTCCTCAAGGATTTCGGCCTCGCTCGCCCCACCGGCCAGCATTTCCAGCACGTCCTTGACGCGGATGCGCATTCCACGGATGCAGGGACGGCCTCCGCACTGTTCGGGATCAAAGGTGATGCGGTCAATGTGGTTCATCGGATAAGATTACTGCTTTTCCGGTGGCCGCTCAAGCGCCTGTTTCCGCGTGACGGTTCGAGCGCGCAACAGTGGTTATATGAGATATTTAGTTCGTTGGCCCCTAGGATATCCCACTCACAGTGCAACCATTTTGAGAGGCGTTTAAATCCAAGCCGATGGATAAAAAGAGTTTGTGTCCCTCTTTCGAGTAAAATCGAATACCCGTTTCTGATGATATTTGCGGGGCTCCAGCCTCAAAAGTAATTCCTTGTCCGGCATGTTCCTTCAGAATTTTTTCCGCTTGGTGCGGAAGCCCTTTCAGCCTGTCCGAATGCTGATTTTTAATCAGCTGCTGAGCTATTTCTGTAAACCAAAGGGGTCAGTCCAGGTCTTCCCCTCCCCACAAAAATTCCTTTTCCATCTTAATCAAATCTTCTTGAGATTCTTGCCGTGCATTCATTTGGAGATTGATTATAACTTATGGGACTGACCCTTTCGGCTGTCGCATGGGACTGACCGGTTCGGCTGTCGCCAAAAAGCACGAGTGTGAGGCGGGCCTGCCCCTCGACTTTCTGCTGATCGCGGAGGAATTCGTTGAACCCGGTAATTGCGGCCTCCGTGACGGAAGCCATGGAGCCGGAGCGGTCGAGGATGAAGGCGATTTCGGTGAGATTTTTATTCATAACACCCGCAAGATTCGCATATCAAGCAGGTCAACCGCTGTCCTACCCCTCAGAATTATTTTGAATTTTGGCCGACTACACCCCCTCCAAACGTTCGCAGGCGGTGACCGTGTTGGCCATCAACATGGCAATGGTCATGGGGCCGACGCCGCCGGGTACCGGGGTGATGGCACGGCATTTTTCGGCCACGGCGTCGTAGTCCACATCGCCGACCAGTCGATATCCTTTGGGAACAGAGGCATCCTCAACACGATTGATCCCGACATCGATGACCGTGGCCCCGGTTCCAATATGTTCAGCCCCAAGAGCCAATGGCCTGCCGATGGCTGCGATAATAATATCTGCCCCCCTCGTGAGTTGAGCGAGGTTACGCGTGCGAGAGTGAGCAACTGTCACGGTGGCATCCCCGGCTGATCCTCGCCGCATGAGCAGAAGGGCCATGGGTTTGCCGACAATCATGCTTCGTCCCACCACAACCACACTGGCGCCTGCCAAAGTGACACCGGATTCCTGAAGAAGGCGCAAGCAACCGAGTGGGGTGCAAGGAACAAATCCCGTGGGGTCATCCATGGCCAGCTTGGCAACATTGAGGGGATGGAAGCCATCCACATCTTTTTGAGGGTTGATGGCAGCCACAATCGCGGCCTCATCGATCTGCGGAGGAGGAGGGGATTGCACAAGAATGCCATGCACCAAAGGGTCGGCGTTTAGATTTTCCACGATCTGAAGCAGATCCGCTTGGGAAGTTGAGGCCGGCAGTTCGTGTTTGACCGAATGTAGCCCAAGCTCAGCCGCTCGTTTGTCCTTGGAACGGACATAAGCAAGGGAAGCGGGGTCATCCCCCACCAAAATGACTGCGAGTCCCGGTTGAATCCCACGGGTTTTGAGAGCAGCAATTCGGGATGCTGTCTCCGCATGAACTTTTTTTGCTATGGCTGTTCCGTCAATCCGCTGCATCTTTGAGTCGTTGTTCGATTTTGTTTTTCCATTCACTGAACTCTTCCTGAGTCAGTTCTCCCGACACCCTTTCGGGAGCGTCAACTGTCACGGAAATTTTTGAGAATGGCAATGGGATGATGAAGCCATCCCAAGTTTTTAAACGCACCGCACTGGAAAAGCTCGCGTGGGCGAGTAACAGGGGAGCCCCGGTGGTCTGTGCGAGTTGGATAGCTCCCGGCCCCATATGATATCGAGGGCCGCGTGGACCGTCAGGCGTGATGGCAATATCTCGCCCCGTGGCAATCAGCCGAACCATTTCCCTCAAAGCCCTTGCTCCCCGTCTCGAACTGGAGCCCCGCACCGATCCCATGCCACAGCCAGCCATGATCCGCGAAAGAATTTCCCCATCCCGACTGGCACTTGTCAGCACGGAAACCCCATGACGGCCTTTGGGATACTTTTTCAAGAAGGCGGGTGTGATCCCAAGAATCCGATTGTGCCAAAACACAAGAATCACCGGCTCGGTCAGCGTGCCAGCCTGCATCCCCGACGCATCAGAAATCCTTAACCGCACGGTCAGCAACAGCGCACGGAGCAAAACGACAGCCAGACTGGAGAGAATAATTTCCCGCATGTGGAGACCTCCACAGTATCCACTCACGGAAAAAGATCGAACCCGAAGTTTTTATCACTCCATGGGCGGCTTTCAAACTTGAAACGGGCGGGACGCCCGTTCCCCCTGGTCGAACCCCATTGCCAATTTCAAAGTCGCTTACGGATGGACTTCAATTCACGCCGACGTTTCCCGGTGGTCTTGGGATAGGCCATGTCCAGTTTCTCATAAGCGTCCAAGATAATCTGGGAAATGATCAGCCGGGCATTCTTCTTATTGTCAGCGGGCACAATATACCAGGGCGAGTGCCGGGTACTGGTCGCTCTCAGGCATTCTTCATTGGCCTTCATATAATCTTTCCAGTGCTTACGTTCCTTTGCGTCCGCCATGCTGAACTTCCAATTTTTGTCCGGATCATCGATGCGAGACTGAAAGCGCTCGCGCTGTTCGTCATTCGAAAGGTGGAGGTAGAATTTGACGATTTGCGTTCCATTCCGATGAAGATGTTGCTCGAGGTTCACGATGGATTCATAGCGCTCTTTCCAAATCGTCTTGGGGTCAACCAACTCGTCAGGCAGGCCTTGTTTTTCCAGCAGGTCAGGATGCACACGAACAACAAGCACCTCTTCGTAGTATGACCGATTGAAGATGCCAATCTTCCCGCGCTCGGGCAGACAGCGGGTCGAGCGCCATAAAAAATCATGCTCCAACTCCTCGGTGCTTGGCTGCTTGAAACTGAAAACCTGGCAACCCTGAGGATTCACACCGGACATGACGTGCCGAATCGCTCCATCTTTTCCGGCAGCGTCCATCGCCTGAAAAATCAATAAGAGAGCGTAACCTTTGGATGCATAATGAAGGCGTTGCTGCGAGCTCAACTCTTCAACTTGCTTTTTCAGGAGCTTTTTATACCGCTTTTTTGAGTCATAGAGGGGCTTCACACTTGTGGCACGCTTGCTCAGGTTGACTTTGTCATTGGGCTTAACCCGAAACTTCTTTGAGGTGATTTTATTTTTCATGCTGGGATCCGTTTGGGTTGTTTTTTATTTCCTTGGTTTGCATCGTCCCTTGGAGATGACGCCTGCGGCTTCTTTTTGGCTTCGAAATGCCGGAAGATGGCCTTTTCGGCTTCGACGATAAGAAAGACAACGAAACCGATACCCAGCGGCACGAGCCAATGACGCAATTCCAGTGCGGTGGAGCCAAACAATCGCTGCATGAACGGCGCATACACAAACACCAACTGCAATACCGCCAACACGCCAACCGCCAGCCAAACGACATGGTTGGTGAAGAGGCGAGAGAATGACAGACTCGATTCACGCAGGAACCGACTGTTAAAAAGATAAAAAACCTGAGCGCATACCAAGGTGTTCACAGCAAGCGTCCGTGCCAGTTCAACTGGCATGCCCCGGCGCATTTCAACAAGGAACACGGCGATCGTGGCACCACCGATTAACACGGAGACAAATCCAATACGCCAAAGAAACACGCCACCGAGAATCGATGCCTTTGGGTCCCGAGGCGGGCGGCTCATCACATCCGGTTCTGCAGGCTCGAAGGCCAGGGCCATCGCCAACGTGACGGCGCTGACCATGTTTACCCAGAGAATCTGCACCGGCGTCATGGGCAGCGAAAAGCCCAGCACAACCGCGACAAGGACGACCAGAGCCTCACCACCATTGGTCGGCAGGATGAAGAGAATGGACTTCCGCAAATTGTCGTAAATGGTGCGACCTTCCTCGACGGCCCGTTCGATGGAGGCAAAATTGTCGTCGGCCAACACAATCTCCGCCGCCTCCTTGGTGGCCTCTGTACCTTTGATACCCATGGCCACGCCCACGTCGGCGCGCTTGAGGGCCGGAGCATCATTCACGCCATCACCAGTCATTGCCACCACGTCGCCGTTGGCTTGAAGTGCCTGCACAAGACGCAGTTTGTGCTCGGGACTGGTGCGGGCGAAGATGTCGTGGTCGCGTACAACTTGTTGTAAGTCCTCGTCTGAGGCAGCTTCAATTTTCTCGCCGGAGACCGCATTCTCGCCGTGGCCAATCCCCATCGCACGGCCGATAGACTTTGCCGTTCCTGCGTGGTCGCCGGTGATCATTTTCACTCGAATACCGGCCTGCTGGCAGACCTTGATGGCAGCAATGGCTTCGGGGCGGGGCGGATCAATGATTCCCACGAGGCCAAGGAACACCATGTCGGATTCTAAATCGTCCATTTCCAATGTGTTTTTTCCGGCGCCCACATTGCGTGCAGCGGCGGCGAGCACTCGCATGCCCTCGTTGCTAAGTTTCTCGGTCTGTTGCTCCCAGAAATCGCGGTCAAGCGGCTCAGTATCGTCATGACCCCGGCCTTGCATGGAGCAGCGATCCAGCAGGCGATCCGGCGCACCTTTAAAAAAGATGCGTGCGCCACCACCAGGCACGCGATGGAGGGTGGCCATAAATTTATTTTCAGACTCGAAGGGAATCTCCGCCACACGCTCGTAAGCGTCATCTGAAAAACCTGCCTTGCGCGCCAGTGCACGCAAAGCGCCTTCGGTCGGCTCACCGATGACTTTCCAATGACCCTCCACCTCAGCAATTTCCGAATCGTTGCACACGGCCATAGTTTCAATGACAGCGTTCAAGTCGGGGTGTTGTGCGAGAGAAGCCGCCTCGTTTTTGTGCGTAATCTTGCCCTCCGGTTGGTAGCCCGTGCCGGACACTGCGTAACGGCCAGTGCTTGTGACAACGTCGCGAGCTGTCATTTCATTTCGGGTGAGCGTGCCCGTCTTGTCGGAACAGATGACAGTGACCGAACCGAGGGTCTCGACAGCATTCAGCTTGCGGGTGATCGCCTTGCTTTTTGCCATGCGCTGAACGCCGAGCGCCAGCGTGATGGTGAGAATCGCCGGCAGACCTTCTGGGATCGCAGCGACGGCAAATCCGATGGCTGCGAGGAAAAGATCGCTGATCGTGAAGTCATGCAGCAACCAGCCCGCCAACCACATCAACACAGCCAATCCCACGATAACGATGGAGAGAATCTTGCCGAAACGGTTCATCTGCCGGGTCAGTGGCGTGGCCAGGGTCTCGACTTCGGCAATCATTTGGTTGATGCGCCCAAGTTCGGTGGTCGGACCTGTGGCAGTCACAACACCCTTGCCACGACCTGCAGCGACCATCGTGCCCGAATAGGCCATGCCGTGTCGGTCCCCCACGCCCGTGTCGTTTTCGACAGGATCGGTCTTTTTCCCTGCGGGAACGGATTCACCGGTAAGAGCGGATTCCTCGATACGAAGATTCACGGCATCGATCAGTCGCAGGTCGGCGGGCACACGATCCCCCGAGCGCAGACGCACAATGTCACCGGGCACAAGTTCATCAGCTTCAATCTCCGCCCACGCGGCCCCGCGCAGCGCCTGAGCGTGAGCCGATAGCATCTTGCGAATGCCTGCCAACGCTTCCTCGGCCTTGCCCTCTTGAACAAATCCGATGATCGCATTGATCACCACCACACCGAGAATCACACCTGTATCCAACCAGTGGCCCAGCACCGCTGTGACACCAGCCGCCGCGATAAGGATATAAATCAGCAGATCATGGAAGTGTTTGAAAAAACGCTTGAGCATCCCCTCCTTGGGAGGTTCCGGCAGTCGGTTTGGTCCAACAGATTCGAGCCGCTTTACCGCTTCTTCAGCACCAAGACCCTCAGGCGAACTCTTGAGCTGACGTAACACCTCGTCAAAAGGAAGCGCGTGGGGACTCTCTATCGCCTGGGACTTTCTCTCCTTATCTTTCACGGTGTGATCATGGTTTGGTAATGGATGCAGGTTTATCGAATTTCAAAATCTTCCATAATAATCTGACGGTTCCTCACCCCGGCTTCAGCTAATAGAGTGCGAATGGCCGCCATGAGGGCTGGGGGGCCGCAAACTAAAAAGAGGCAATCCAGGAACGGCTGCTTCACAACACGTTCCAGATACGTACGATCCAGAAAACCTTCTTCATCGGAAAAATGCGCAATGACAGTAAGTTGCGGCAGCGTATCCTCGCGCTCACGCAGTTCTTCAAGGTAGACAGCCGATGATTGCTCCGGGACGGCGTAGATCAGCGTTGATTCACCGCTGCGTTGAGCAAAGGCTTCCGATCCGGCAAGGCTGAGGAACGGCGTAACCCCAATGCCGCCACCAATCATTACCAGCGGCAGAAGCGGCTCAGCCATTAACAGCTCGGTGAAACGACCATAGGGTCCCCACACACGGGCTGATTTGCCCTGCTTGATTTCCGCAACACCTTGCGTCCAATCGCCCAACCGCTTGATCGAAAGACGCAGATGCGGAGATTCTGGGGAACTCGAAATGCTGAAGGGATGCGGCTCTTTGTTTACGGCATCTGCATCAAAAGACACATAAATGAACTGTCCCGGTGCGGGGCGAAGGATTCGCCCTTTGGGTTTTATGACGATCTCCGTGATGTCATCGCCGACCTCGTCAACAGACTCGACAATGTAATCATAGAGAGGACCGAATTGACGATAAAACACCTTAATATAGACGAAGGCGGCGAGGGCGAGTAGCACCCACGTTCCATGCCATGCCCACAGAACAGGATATTGCATGATCTCACCGTTTGACAACACGGCATGGAAGATAATCAAGACCAGCAATACGCCGAAGAAGTCGTGGGATAATTTCCATCGGTGGTAAGCGCTTTTCCAATAAATAGAGAGAACAACGAGCAGAACAAAAATCGACAGCGCGATCAGACCCGTGTTGCGGACCCAGTCACCCGAGAACCACAAATAATGGGAAAATGCCGACATGGAATCCGCATGAGCCACCGCCAAAAACACCGGATGTAGAAAAATCAGGAAAAACGCGCTTTCACCAATATATCGATGCGCCTTATAGACCTTGTCGAGCCCGCCAAACAGCCACTCCACCGCCCGGAACCGCGTGGCCAGAAAGAATGCCCAGCACATGAGGATAAGAGCGCCATGACTCCCAATCTTAGCGGGATACAACCACGGATTGTCATACCATTCATCGGAAGCGCCCATGGCACCCAGCCAGAGAGCATAGGTCACCAACAGGCTCGCCGCAACGGTGGCGTAGCCAAGCCATTTGCGTTTGGGAGGCAATTCCTCCACCTCCTGCGACGGCACCTTGCTGGAAAGATGCTGATCGGATTTCATAGTTCTATAGACGGCTGCCGTAGTTGTTTTTCAGATGACACTGCTCCGATGCATCGGAACAAAAAAAGAGCCGGAATCACAATGCTTCTAAGAGCATTGCATTCCGGCTCGGTTTTAATTGGTTTCTACGAACCGGAGTTCAGGTCTTTTTCAATTTTTTCTGCTTCAGCCAAGTGTTGCTCGAGAGTGGGCAGAGTGGATTTGGCAAAGCCAACGACCTCAGGGTCACCAGCGCTCGTCGAGGCACTCTGAAAAAGAGCCACCGATTTGCGATGATTTTTCACCATTTTTTTCATGTAGGCCTTGTCAAAGTCAGCGCCTTCCATGGCCTCGACTTTCGCACAGGCTTCCATATCTCCCTTATCCAACTCTGTGGGCAGTTTGATATCGTTTTTAGCTGCCAATGCCATGAGATTCGCATTTGCTTTTTCATGGTCTGAAACCATCATCTGGGCATAGCTTTTTACGGCAGGATTTTGAGCCTTTTCCACGGCAGCTTTGCTGAGTTTCATATCCGTCATTCCACTCATTGCCGCTTTTTGTGGGAAGTCGGAGTCTTTTTGGACAGTGTTCATTTGAGTGTTGGTGCCCGTCTCCTCAGCTTGGAGGATGGGAGTGAAGGCGAGAGTTAGTAACGCTGGGTATAATAGATGTTTTTTCATAGTATGTTCACTGATATATCGCAGAAACCGCAGCTTCTGCCGTCAGGTTTAACCCTTCCCCTCTTATCAGGCTGATATGTCGGGAGCGAAATCTATTCAGAACGCGCAGGCATGGATCCCATGGCTTCGAGGACATTTCATAAAGTGTTGGGAGATGCCATTGATTGCGCTTCCTAAATTACTCTTGTTGGGGATTGTGGTATGTTCATTAAACATGGAAACGTAAACACCATCTAAAATGACAATCAAAGCACGATGTAACTCGATAAAAGCGGGCCTTAAGCAGCACGGTGCAGAGTTTAGTCACCGATTTTCCCGCACAGCCAAATTCTTCGGGTTTGTCCGTCGTCGCCGGCGTCCCATAAGAGTCGTCTTTATGTTAATCGCCCACATTCTCGGGTTTATTTTCTCGATTCAGGCGGTGATGCAAACCCGGACCGAACAGGGCGCCATCGCCTGGGCCTTCGCTCTCAATACGGTCCCAGTCTTGGCCTTGCCGGCTTGGTTTGTCTTTGGCGACAACAAAGTGGAGCACTATGGAAAGGCCAAACGCGTGGGTGTGGAGAAAGTGCGACCACTTGCCGAAAGATTGGTCAAAAATCTTGACCATGCCACAGCGAATCCCCTCGGCGTCGACTCCATGCAGGGTAGTGCGAATTTCCATTTGAGTGAGGTGCTGAATCGGCTGGAGACCGTGGGCTCGCTTCCTCTGATGGTTGGCAACTCGGCCACTTTGCTTGTGGATGGGCAGGCGACTTTCGAAGCCATCTTGGAGGCCATTTCTTCGGCTGAGCATTACATTCTCATTCAATTTTATATTTTCCGTGAAGATGAGACCGGAAAAAAGATTCGCGACGCGCTTGTCGCGAAAGCACGAGAGGGTGTCGCTGTTTATCACCTTCTTGACAACATGGGGTCTATGGGCCTTTCGCAGGAATTTATTGAATCCATGACGAACGAGGGGGTGCATCTGACCTACTTTATGGATGTGGAGGGGGATACAAACCGCTTTCAGCTAAATTTTCGGAACCATCGGAAAATTGTCGTGGTGGATGGAAAACGTGGTTTCCTCGGCGGCCTCAACGTGGGAGATGAGTATCTTGGAAAGGATCCCAAACTAACACCATGGAGAGATACTCACATGGAATGGCGCGGCCCCGTTGTGAAATGCTTGCAGGTTCCATTCGCCGAAGATTGGTTGTGGGCAACTGGGGACTTGCTTGATCAACTCGATTGGGAGATCCGACCCGAAGATTCCGTCGGAGGCGTTGAAGCACTCTGTCTCGCAACCGGTCCTACCGACCCTTTCGAAACCTGCGCGATGGGGTTTCTGACCCTGATCGATGGGGCAAAGGATCGAATCTGGATCGCCACACCCTACTTTGTTCCTGATGACAAGATCGTTACGGCCCTTCAATTGGCAGCGATCCGCGGAGTGGATGTCCGAGTGATCATGCCGGATCTTTCTGACAGTCAGATCGTTTACTTGGCATCCTTCTCCTATCTCAAGGAACTCGAGGACGCGGGCGTCAAGTTTTATCGGTTTCAGAAAGGCTTCTTGCACCAAAAGGTGATGGTCGTTGATGATTCACTCTCTGTTATTGGCTCGGCGAATCTTGACAACCGTTCCTTCCGCCTGAACTTTGAAGTCATAGGGATCGTTTCAGATCTCGCGTTCAATAAAGAGGTCAGCCAGATGTTGGAAAACGATCTTGCCAATTCCATCCCCACCGGATCTGCGGCTCTTGAGGATCGCACGTTCTTGTTTCAATTGCTCGTGAGACTCGCCCGAATGTTGGCCCCAATCCTCTGACATGGAAATCAACAATTCGCAATTGGTCATAATTTGTGTGAATCCCGAAGCCTGCTTTCAGAGCCAAAGGAAAATACTGGCAGCAGTCCTTGGTGATCAGAACCGCGCGGACGAATATGGAGACTTCACCCCATAGCGAAGGCCTTGACCACAGACTAATGTGGAATTCATGAAAACTCCGCTTCCACGTATTCTCCTGCTCGCTTTTCCATTGGCAGCTTCCGCATTGCTCACATCTTGTATCAGTGAGCGTTTAGAAAGCACTAGCGATAACCCATCCGAGGTGGGCTACACGACATACACCTCCTTGCCCGAAGACTACTCGGGTGATGCCTATTACTACAATAACCGTTACTATGCCGGCGGTCGTTACGAACCAGGCACCTATACCTACAGAGGCCGGACCTACCAAGATCGCTACTATTACAAAGGCGAATACATTTATGGCGGAGAGTATCGCCAACGGGCTGGATCAGCGACATATCAAGAACCTGCAATCCGTGCATCAAACCGTTCTGGCTACGTGACCTACCAAACCCTGCCTCGCGATTACACAGGGGATGCCTACTACTATAACAACCAGTATTACGCGGGAGGCCGATACGAGCAGGGAACGTATGCCTACAGGGGCCGCACTTACGACCAGCGCTACTACCACAATGGCGAATACATCTATGGCGGAGAATATCGCCAGCCAGCCTCCACCACTTCAACCCGCACCACCACGCGTCGATTGTCGTATTGAGATCTGAACAGCCAGCCACGCCCCTGAGCCAGGGGCGTGGCTGATGCTGATTACTCAAAATGTTTTTTGATGGTTTCGTAGGGGCTGTGATACTGGAGACGGACTGGTCGTTCAGTGTCGTTCAAAGGCTGCCAGACTCAGACTGCACTAGTTTCAAAGGTGTAAAGCTTTCTGACCCACAAGATTCACTCTGAGGACTGTCGCTTTTCAGCGAGGAACCTCACACCTTCTGCGGGGGGTTGGGCAGCAGATTCTCATTCTCTCTCATCGGTTGGGATTGGCGAGCCTGTTCGTCAAGGACATCAGCTTCGCTTTGTAACCCACCTTCCGCTTTGGTGGAGACCACATCTGGTTCTTCAGCAGGCCCTTTGACCTGAGGTTTTTGTTCCAACTGAGAGTCGGGAGCTCCCGTGGGTTTGCCGTCGAGCATTGTGATGGGAATGCCCTGTGGAAAAACAACCTCGCGAGCTTCGTCAGGCATCGAAATGCCGTGCTTTTGGAACGCGCGTTTGACCAGCCGGATCACTGACGACCGGACTTTCAACCAGCTGTGTTGGCGACCATCGATCCAAAAATAAACACGCATGTTGACAGTCGCCTTTCCGAGGCTTTCGACCAGCACCAAAGGCTCGGGTTCGCTCAGCACTGCGGGATGATCCGTAAGCACCTCAAGCGCGATCTCCTGAGCTTCATGAATCGCATCATCATAACCAATGCCAACATCAAATTGGTCGCGTCGATTGGTGTTTGATGTGAAGTTACGAAGGTTGCTTTTATAAACACTCGCATTGGGGATCTGAACAAGGTTGCCATCCAGAGCCATCAGGATCGTTGTCCGCACGTTTAACTGCTGCACGTAGCCCGTCACGCCGGAAACCTCGATGAGGTCTCCTGTTTCAAACGGTCGTTGGATGCTCAGAAAAATGCTTGCCAGAAAATTTTCCGTGATGTCACGAAAAGCAATTCCCACGGCCAGCCCAACCAGACCCGTGCCTCCCACCACCGTTAGCGCCAGTTGGGTGAGACCCGAGACTCGAAGCACTATGTAGGTGCCCACAAGAAACACCAGTACACCGATGCCACCCGCGATAACATTGCGCAGAAGTCGCGCCTGGATCCGATCATGGAGAGCCGAACGTGTTCTCCGCGCGGCAAGCAGTCCGGCTCCCACGGAAAGCCCCAAGATGATCAAACCAAGAAAAAGCAAAGGCAGGGAACGCCAGAAGTCGCGCCATAAGCCATTCAGACCTTGCCAAGTCGGGCCCCAGTCCCACATGGAGGGTTCGGTCACCTCCATACGATTCGCCACGGCGACCACGTCCTGGGTGTTGCGTGCCAGATCCCCGGCCCACTTCTTGAGTTCATCGGACGCCACACGACCTTTGAGAAAGACGACACCTTCCTCGACCCGGACTTCCGGCTCGGTGAACCAATCGGTCGCATCAAGGACACTTTGAAGACGCTGACGGATTTCCTCATCTCGCGCGACCGGTTTGACGTCCACCTTCGCGTGAGCCAGCGAAAGATCTTCCTCGGCAGAGGCCAGAGCTGGGAAAGTGTCGGGCTTCTTTGCTGGTTCTTGCGCCGTAACCGTCATAGGCAGCATGACAGCAAGGGCAAGAACTCGCAAGGCCCGGCAAAACCGTGTAAGCCAGTCAGTTACCGATTGACTCACACCGTGATAGCGATCGTTGGCAAGATCCTTTGTTTTGTCATGTCTCATCATTGGCTTTAATTTGCGGGTTAGTCTGACGTTGCGAACTCCTCGTAGCCGGTTGGTCAGTTGGATGCTGTCAAGACCCAGTTGCGCGACAACTTCCGTGCCGACAAGACGGTCCATCACTGGGCCTTTACCTTCTGTAGGATAAAGTTCGATGCCCGCGTCCTTTGTGCGCGTGCGGAGTTTGGTCAGGGTCTCAGGATGCGACCACACGGGCTTGGGATCTTTGAGAGCGTTCACACCCGGTTGTTACGGATTTGTAAATCTCTTGACGGTATGGCAGGGTTGCCATACCTTCGAATAATGAAGATGACCATGCACATTGACAAAGAGCTTCTGGCTAATGTCATTGAGGCAACCGGCGCGCGAACAAAGACGGAGGCAGTAGATATGGCTCTGCGTGAAGTGAGTCGCCGGGTTCGGCAGAAGAAGCTTTTTGCAAAACCAATCGGCATCGAAGGAAAGAATCCTGATGATGTTTTCGATTTCGCGTCCTACGATTTGCTGAAAGCGGCAGAAGTGCCTGGCAAACATGGGACTCGTCATCGCCGATAGCAGCTTCTACATTCGCGCTCTGAGATCGAAGCGCCAACCATTTCTGGAGATGGAGCGGTTGATCGACGTCGTCGAGTGGGCGACAATGGGCATGGTCATACTCGAGGTCTGCCGCGGCCTGCGCGATCCGAATGTGCGGGACCGCTTCGCCGAAAGGTATTCGACGATGATCTATCTTCCCACGACAAACGATGTCTGGGAGCGAGCGGTCCGCCTGGCGCGGACACTCGACCGTCAGGGTTTCATTCTCCCAGCTCAGGATATTTTGATTGCCGCCGCCTGCCTCTGCGGAGGAGCCGCTCTGCTCACACATGACGCGCATTTTTCTGAAATTCCTGGGCTTGCGGTTTTCAACTCTTTAGAAGATCTGCCTAGAATTCATTGACCATGATTTGGAGCATGGACGCCAGCATCTTTCTCCTGAGTGGCTAGAACGACGTTCTCAATCGCATGTAAAACATGCCAGCCGCTTCATTTTCGATAGCGTTTCCGGGATTGGCGATCAGCTGAAATCCCACCGAGAATTGGCTGTTCGAAGCTACCTGGAAACGGTGAAAAACTTCCATGACGGTTTCATTACGGGTGGAATCCCGTTGAGGGATCGAGAGGCCCAAGGCGGCACCGCTAAGGTCATTGGTCCGTCCAAACAGCCCGCTATAGCCAAATCCCAACTGCGTATTGTGTTTGATATTGGTTAATCGCCCGTCCGAGTAGGAATACCTGGCAAACATCTGAAGGTTGGGGGTCAGATTTTGGTCAACGATAAAAGTCATACCATAATCGGATGGCAATTGCTCCCGGCTCCGCGCATCCATATGCCAAATTCCAAAAGCATAACGCCCCTCGCCCAACGCCTCAAAAGTGGGGGTATAGCCGATTTCCGCCATGCTGAACAAATCCCATTCGTTGAATAGGGAATCGATTTCCGATTCGGTTGTGATGCTGTAAGCATTGCTGGCCCCCGCAGTCACGTAAAATTGATCGGTGGGCCGGATTGAAATGCCCAGCATGGGACCATGACCGGGAAATGGAATTGCGGCATTGGCCGAAAAGTTCCGATTGACGAAGGAATTGTTCACGTTCTGGAGCCAGTGGGCTCCGACATAATCGGAAATATCCGCACGTCCGATCAGGACACGTATCTTGGCGTCAAACAAACGCTGTATCCAATAGGCATCTCGAATGACCCACCCACGGGCATTGAAGGCGTTAGTTGGGGCCACGAGAGTTCCAGCCTGTCCGCCCACGGCTGAAGAAGGTTGGTCACCGATCTGGTAACGATATTCTCCAGTGAAAACCAATCGCCCGGTGTTCTGGGTTCCTCGTCCAAGCAGCGTCCATGAGGACAACAAATCCAGGTCTCCCGCAGCCCCGTACCGGGAGCTTTGACCACCCAGCGGCTGCAAAAAAAGCATTGTGTGAGCCACGCCAAGTCGGAGTCCCGTTTTGTGATATAATTCCTCCAGAGGATCGGCGAGGTATCTGAGTGGGCTTCGAACTCCAAGGGATTCGAGATAGCCCTGCTGGTCAGGAGCATAGATTTCATCGAGTTCAGTGGTGGTCACTGTGGTGGCTTCACCGGGGGAGAGGTCCGAATCAAGGTTTGAAGACTCGATTTCACGGATGGTGGGTGCTGCCGCGATGTCGGGCGCTTCATTCTCCCCAGCCGACGTGTCATCTGCGGGCTTTTGGTCCGCTGTTTGGCTAACAGCGCTGGGGGGCTCCTCCCCATAAGCATGGGCAACCAAACCCACGAAAAGGGCCAAACCCATTCCGACCAGGCGAAGAAATTTCATTCTGTGGTTCAGGCTGGTTTTGTTTCCGGCTCCGGTGAGAGTTCGTCTTCTTCGGGAATTTCTCCCGGGCGGTAATCGGGGAGTCTGCCACATGGGAAAATCGCGAGAAGAGAGAGAGACCCAAGCACAAAAAACGCCACTTGCAGGGCCCGTAGGCGGGCGGTTTCGTTGACAGCGAGGGCACTTTCAATTTGTTCGGGCGTGGCGGTGGTCTCTTTCAATCGCTGAGCCAGTCGTTCGTTGCTTAGGAAGTTGATGTTATCCAGGTCGAGCTGGGATGTCATTTCTTCGGTGAGAACCGGATTAGCGGTGATCGCTTTCATGACCCCGGCGCTGAGGACACCAACCACGATGGCTCCCATGAGAGCGGTGCCCACGGAGGCCGCAAGGTTGTTCGCCGTTCCACGGATCGATCCCACATCAGCGGCAAGTTCTTTGGGGGATGATGTCACGAGGACGTTAAAGAGCAGGGTGACGAGGGCACCTTGTCCGACACCAAAGGTGACCAAACCAAGCAGAACGGGAATGGAACTCCAGTTGTTGGTCACAACAAAGGTGAGCCAGAAGGCCCCAGCTGCGGCGAGGATGAACCCATAACGGGCAATTTGTTTGGGTGAAAATCGGTTATACAATTTCACCACCAAAAATGCCGTAAAGAAAACTGAGAGGTTAAATGGCATCATCGCAATCGCGGTGTCAAAGGCGCTGCGCCCCTGCACAATTTGGATGTAGAGTGGCACAGAAAAATTCAGCGCGGCTTCCATGCCAACAATGATGAACATGGCCAATACAGCGGCACGCTCTTTGGGGGAATCTATGACCTCCATGGCAAACAGTGGGGTCTTGCCGCTCACCTCGCGTTTGCGTGTCCAAACAAGAAACGCGGAGATGAAGAAAATTCCCACCCCGATCAAAAGCGGAGCCGGCGAAATCCCCAGCACATCCATGGGGGCATTGGGGCCTGCGAGGAGAAGTCCCCAACTGCGAATATTGTTCACGCCAAGGGTCAAAATAATAATACCGCTCGCGGCCAGAATCACGCCAATGATATCAATTTTGACCTCTGGGCGGGCGTGGGACGGTTTGAGTTGGAAACTAAGGATCAGAATCGCGAGGGCATGGATGAGTAGCAAGCCAAAGGCAACCCGCCAGCCCACAAAGCGTTCAAGCGACCCAATGATCAAAAATGCCAGCACGCCCGCAATCGCACGGGCCGAACCCAAAAACCCAACGGCCTTGGCCTGTTGTGCCCCGTGGTAATGATTGGCAATCAGAACCACCAGTGTTGGCACCAACGCCGCCCCGGCCAGACCTGCGAGCGCCTGCCCAAGAAGGAGGAACTTTGCCGAGGGACTGAAGACCACAAGCAACAGAGCGACAAAAAACAGGGCCACCGAAACCTGAAAAAAGATCTTCGATCCAAAACGCTGCCCCAATTTGGCTCCCAGGAGCACAAAACCGGAAACCCCCATCGAGTACATGATGATGGCCGTGCCGATCGTTGTGGGCGGAACACCAAAGCTCTCAACCATGCCCCCCATGGAGACAGGGAGGGCAGCCACGTTGAAGGACATCAGGGCTTGTCCCATGGCTATCACGATCATGGGCAGCCAGGGCTCTCGTGCGGGATTGGTTGTGTTCATGATGTGTGGTTTCTTCAGGTTTTGCTTTAAACGTTTAGACTTGAGGTTTGGAAACAAAAAGATCCATGCCGAGTTGCTGAGACAGGAATTTGGCGGCGAGTTGGCCTTTGACACTATTGCCGGCTTTGTCCAGCAGCGGAGCGAAGGTGCCCAGTCCCCCTTTGCCGGGAGAGACAGCCAAAATACCGCCACCGATGCCGCTTTTTCCGGGGAGGCCGATGTCATAGAGCCAATCACCGGAGGTGTCATACAGGCCAGCCGTCGCCATCACGGCAAGAACGTAATGACAGACCGAGGCATCCACCACCCGCTCCTTGGTGATGGGGTTGACTCCTCCATCGGCGAGGGTCGCCGCCATCGTGGCAAGGTCCAGGGCCGTGACATTCAGCGAACATTGCCGGGTGTAGAGATCCACCGCAGCCATCGGGTCATCGTAGATGGCCCCCAGACTTTGAAGCATCATCGCAAGGCTACGATTCCGAAAGTTGGTGGCCCGGGCCGATTCCAAGACCTCGTCGTTCATGGGCAATGTCCGTCCTGCAAACCGTGAGAGCCCGGAATGAATGCTGTTCCATTTGTCCTCGTGGGTCGTGCCAGGAATGAGGCTCGTGGTGGCGATCGCTCCCGAATTCACCATGGGATTGGTGCGCCCTTGAGGACTGCGCTCAATGCCTGTTACGGAATTGAAGGGGTATCCTGTGGCATTGACGCCGACTTTTTCGCGAACTTCTGCCACCCCAATGACTTCGCAGACAAGGGCAAACACAAAGGGCTTCGAGACGCTCATGATGGAAAATGGGTGCCGGGCGTCCCCGACCTCATAGACATTCCCCGTCGCGCCGACAACAGCCAGACCAAAAAGCTCCGGGGATACCTCGGACAGTGCTTTCAATTACCCACAAGTTTCTGATTTAGCAGGAACCCTAATGTAATATCTGTCATTCGAGAGAGGCCTCTCCACATAACTAGATTTCCGGGTGGTGGATCTGAAGCTCTGGCAAGATAACCGCCCAGGCGAGCAAT
>JBGTLQ010000375.1:0-34952 GCA_041744075.1 Terrimicrobiaceae bacterium | reverse complement strand
CTGAGAAACGGTGCTCGCGAGGCCGTGGCTGAACTCTCGGAAAGCTATAAGCTCGGCCTGATTTCAAATGGAATGTCACCCTTTCAAGAAAGAAATTTTCGGTGTTTGGGTTTGGCTTCACTATTCCAGAGTGTCATCGTCTCCCAAGCTGTCAATTTGCGCAAACCGGAGGCACAGATATTTCATATGGGATGTGAGCAGCTTGGAGTTGAGCCGTCAGAAGCAATCTACGTAGGGGATCATCCCATCACGGACATTCAGGGAGCCAAAGACGCAGGCCTTCTCACCGTGTTTATAACTACCGCCCAACACCCGGCATGCCCCTTCGCAGATGCGACTTGTGAGAGTATGAAAGACCTTCCCGCCATTATTAGAAAACTAGTGAATACATTGAACCCGCGCTGAGGGCTGAACCTGATTTCAGAATGTCATGAGAATTGATGAGAGGATTTTTCAACCGATGATTGTCGAAAAAAAGCAATTCAGTAGTTCCTTGTGCTTCCCCCTGACTCGTTCTTATGTTGACGCGAGGTTCAAACGCACATGATTCCAACTCTCCATGCCGAAAGCGTCACCCTATCGCCATTCACTCTCAACGACGCAACTCTCGTGCAGCGATACGCGGGTGACCCACAGGTTGCCCGAACCACCCTGAATGTGCCTCACCCATACCCTGATGGTGTGGCAGAAAAGTGGATCGCCTCTCATCTCCTGCACTATTTAGAGAAAAAGAACGTGGTTTTTGCGATCCGTTCCCCATCCGGTGAATTGTATGGTGCGATCAATCTGAGTTTGAGGTTGGACAATCAAATGGGTGAACTGGGTTATTGGGTTGGTTTCCCATTTTGGAACAAAGGTTTCTGCACTGACGCTGCCCGGAGGTTGATCCAGTTTGGGTTTGAAGAACTGGGGCTGAATAAAATTTATGCAAGGCACATGCTTGGCAATGTCGGCTCGGGACGTGTGATGCAAAAAATTGGAATGACCATGGAGGGCATTCAGAGGCAGCATACCATCAAAAATGGGGAGCTCAGGGACATTGTTGAGTATGGAATCCTCAAATCGGAATACGGAACTGTGAATTGTGCCGTGGTTCAGCCAGGGTAAGAGGCTCCATTGCACGACCGAAGATGATTTTAATCCGGCCCTATCAGTCTGACGACAAGGAAGCCATCATCCGGTTATGGCTCGACTGCGGTCTGGTCGTAGCTCAGAACGATCCTCGGCTCGATATTGAACGAAAGCTGAAAGTGAACGCAGAATGGTTTTTGGTTGGAGAAGATGCAGGGGAAGTCGTGGCCACTTGTATGGCGGGGTATGAAGGCCATCGAGGGTGGATCAATTACCTCGCAGTCGCGCCTTTAGCTCAGAGGAAGGGAATCGCCTTACTAATGATGGGAGAAGCAGAACGATTGCTCCGTGATGCGGGCTGCCCCAAGATCAATCTTCAGATTCGAGCCACCAATAAAGTTGTCATGCAGTTTTATGAAAGCATTGGCTTCAAGGTGGACGATGTTGTATGCATGGGGAAACGTCTTCAGGTAGACAAACAGAAGTTAACCCAGATAGCAGCGAAGGGTTTTGATGAGCCGAAAAGCAACCGGAGAAATGATAGAACACGGAATCGAATTTCTTAATGAGTTGGAAAAGCTCAAGGCTACCGAGAGGAGGAGCTATCCCATTGGTTTGAACCGCAGGGAAAATTCGGCAGAGCACAGCTGGAGCTTGGCGATTGCTGTGATGACGCTGGCGCCGGATGTCGATCCGGAGTTGGATATTCTCAGGATCATCCAGATGGCTCTTTTGCATGACATTGTCGAAATCGATGCTGGGGATACATTTTGTTATGCTGACCAGACCGGCAAATACGAAAAGGAAGCCTCAGCCGCGAAGCGAATCTTCGGGATGCTTCCGGAAGCGCAGGCCCAATCCTACTTTGATCTCTGGCAGGAATTTGAGCTTGGCTCTTCGAAGGAGGCCGTATTCGCCAACGCGTTGGACCGGTTGCTCCCATTGATTCAGAATTTCCATGCCAAAGGGAGGTCATGGATCGAAAACCAAGTATCGTACGAGCAGGTGTTCGAGCGGAATCAAAAAATAAGCGATGGGTCCCCGGAGCTTTGGTCCTACGCGCTGAAGATTATCGAAGCTGCCCGTGATAAGGGATGGCTGCCTACAGGAACCTCAAAATCTGCGGTCTGAGATGAAATTTCCTGCGTCATTTACGATTGAGACGGCGCGATGTCGATTGCGCCACATTTCTCTGGCGGATATCCCGCACATCATGTCGGCATCGCGATATACCGGGCTTAACGATGGCATGCTCTGGGATCCTCCCGCAAACGAGCAGGAACTGATCGCACCATATGAGGCGAACAAAAAAGCTTGGGCCAGTGATCAGGCCTATTGTTTCACCATTGAGGAAAAGAACTCCAAGTCCTTTATCGGTAGGATATCGATTCGACCGAAGGGGGAATCCATCTGGGATTTCGGTTTCTGGACGCATCCAGAAAAGCAGAATCGAGGATTTATGACGGAGGCAGTGTTCGCCATGATGCGATTTGGGTTTCAGGAGTTAAGTGCAACAAAAATCACGGCTTGTCATGCCGTTTGGAATCACGCAAGTGAGGTCGTATTGAAAAAGGCTGGCATGGAGTTTGTTGAGCACATACCTGAAGGGTTTCTGAAGAAGGGGCAGTGGGTGCCAGAGAATCTAGTCGCTATCACCCGAGAGAAATGGGGAGCGAGCCAAGCGAGACTTTCAGCTCTACAAGATCCATGACAGAAAAATTGAAGAGAAGGCAGCAAAGGAAGCGAAGGTAGGATTAGACAGATATTTTGGTTTTAACTGCACAGTAAAACGTGCCCGGAAGACCGGAGACTCTCGTAAAGGGGCAACGACACGAAGAAAACTGTTGTCGAGGGTGAGAGGAGTGTCGCTACTGTAATTCAGTCGAGAAATTCTCATTCATTTTTTCAGCCCCTTTGCGGTCTTTGCTTCCTTCTGTTCAAAGCTTCCTTTACTATTATTCACTGGTGATGAGTTGCAGAGTACGGCAATGAACGAAATTCCATCATTTCTGACCCACTACTATGAGTCGGAGTATGGCCCCTTCCGAAACATCTGCGATCTGCCGGAATCGGACTGGGAAGCAATCATTGAAAGAGAAAAGAATGCTTCGACTGAGTTCAACCGCTATTCGATGGGGAAAGAATTTTTCAAAAACAGGTGCGAGGCCGAAGATCACTTGATTCAGCTCTACGCAAGTAAGTTTGGACGATCACCAAAGCGTCGGCCCTCGTATGCAATCCTTGGGTCATTTGATCGGACTGGCAAGATGTACAGGCATCCGCGGAAGATTGAACTCCCGCTCTCAGTGTTTGAAGAAAACGAAGTCACATTTATTTACGAAGATCATTCCCATTTGGGGTGGACAATGGGATCCCAGCCAAAGCCTGTCTGGTTCAAGGAGAGGGAATATCACACAATGATCTTTTCGAAGTCGGATCTTGGAACAGCATTCGCCAGCTACGGCTGGCATGAATGGATTCAATCCGCGAGAAGTCAGGGATGCTGGGTGAGTTCTTATGTTGAGGCACACATTTGGATCAGCTTGGAGGAGTTAAAACGTCGAAGCCAAGTGATGGGTGGTTTTGAATCCTTTGCTCTCCCACCCACTGTTGAATGAAAATCGAAGTCGTTCCTCACAATCCTCTCTGGTTCGGGAAATTCGAGATCGAGCGAGCGGCGATTGCAATCGCACTTGGAGACATCCTCGTTCAGGCGTATCACATTGGAAGCACTGCGGTCGAAGGACTGCCTGCGAAGCCCATTATCGACATAATTCTTGAAGTCAGATCACTGGCGGACCTCGATGAAGCTACTCCACAATTGGAGCGAATGGGATATGAGGCCATGGGAGAATTCGGAATCCCGGGGAGAAGGTATTTCCGAAAGGGTGGATTTCATCGAACCCATCATGTTCACGCATTCGAGGCGGGTGATCCGCATGTGGTGCGACATCTCGCTTTCCGGGATTACCTAAAAGCCCATCCCGAGGTGCGGCAGGCCTATGGTGAGCTAAAAATCCGATTAGCGGCACAATGCGATGGAAGCTGGGATGGATACTGCGTGGGAAAAGATGCGTTTGTGAAACACCATGAAGCCCAAGCCCTCAAATGGCTTCATGACTCGGACAGAAGATTTTGGAAGAGAAGGCCGCAAAGGAAACGAAGGATTGAGAGGGTGTGATTACAAGTGGGTGAGTGCCACTGCCGCGGAATTTAAGAGTCCGGGTCGAAGGCCCTGGATTCCGGCACGGGGAAAGATTGCGGGCTGAAAGCACGCGACAACTTGCCTTTTGATGATGAATTTTCCTCAAAAATCGAGTCCTTTCAGGCCGCTATTGGTTCAAATTGCCTAACCCAGCCCTCATCAGTCTGGACTGTAGAATTGTTGCACGTTTGGTGCTCACGCGCAGAACTGCCGGCAATTTAAACCACATACTGGTTGAGATGTTCCCTCCATTCCTGCTGTCCTTCTTCGCTACCTTTGCTACCTTCTGTTCCAATTTCCGGAATCAATACCTGCTTGCCGCTAGGAGAACATGCTTCACCAAATGAACATCGAACCATGAAGTATCGCGCTTTATTCCTCGATTTCTATGGCACACTTGTTGCGGAAGATGACGCCATCATTTCTGCAATTTGCTCCCGTGTAACAAACTCGAAGGAGGACGCTCAAATCCAATTTGCAGAATACTGGTCGAAGACCTTTTCCGAACTATGCCTTAACTCATTTGCCGGGACCTTTCAAAGCCAGAGAGAGATCGAGCTGCTTTCGCTGTCATCTGCCATGTCGGAATATGATGTGTCTGGCGATCCAGAACAAGCATCAGCCGAATTATTCGAATACTGGCGGCGTCCTTTGGCATTCGCTGACAGCGCTGGGTTTTTGTCATCATGTCCACTGCCGATCTGCATTGTGTCAAACATTGATACCGAAGATATCCTTTCAGCGGCTGGCTCACACGGGTGGTCATTCACTAATCTGATCACAAGCGAAATCAGCAAGGCCTACAAACCTCGTCCTGAGATTTTCCGGGACGCATTGGCCTTGATGAGCGTTGACGCCGCTTCCGTGCTTCATGTGGGTGATTCGATATCCTCTGATATTCGCGGTGCAGCCGCCGCAGGCATCGATACGGCGTGGATTAACCGCCAAGGACGGAATCTCCCCGAGAATCTTCCTGGTCCCACTTTCGAGGTTCGTGACCTTTACGAGCTATCTTTCCTGCTCAATAGAACAGCTGAACCGTATCCCCGAACTGACGAAAAAGGTATAGTCAAAAAATGAACCCCTTTTCGCAAGCATTGTTCGACTACCATGAAGGCAACTGCGAAGCGGCATTCATCATCCGCCGAGACGACGGGTTTCAACAACCTGTTCCGGCTTCTTTTTTCTTCGATTCCGGCAACTTTTCTCAATTGGAGATCAAGGCGCTGGATGAATGCCGTGGACATGTCTTGGATATTGGGTGTGCCGCAGGGAGGCATTCGCTGGAACTCATTCGCCGAGGTCTTAAGGTGACTTCCTTGGAGATTCTTCCTGAGTTGGAAGTTATCATGAAAGATCGTGGCCTGACGGATGTGGTGGTTGCTGACATCCTTACATATTCAGGAAGGCAATACGATACGTTGTTGATGCTGATGAACGGCATTGGCATGACGGGTGACATCGACGGCCTAAAACGCTTCTTGCGGAACGCACATGATCTCATCCTTCCGGGTGGTCAGATTGTATGCGATTCCCTCGATGTGAGCATAACCACCAATCCGCAGCATATCGCTTATCGCGAAAAGAATTTAGCTTCGGGTTGTCCAGCAGGCTGTCAAAACTTCACGATGGATTGCGAAGGATCATTTTCTATGCCGTTCCGATGGTTACACATTGATTTTCCATCGCTCGCATGTGTTTGTGAGGCATTGGATTGGGAGGCCACTCTGCTTGATAGGGAGGATGACGGCCATTATCTTTGCAGACTCACAGAAAGGTATGCCAGTCTCACTCGATAAAGTTATTCCTTGGGAAAGGTCGCTCGCCGAGTATCGACTCATGTTCACGCTGGCAGATGAGGATCTTCAAAAATCCATTGTCGGGTGTGGCGATGGTCCGGCCAGTTTTAATGCTGATCTGACCAGGCAAGGGGGGCGTGTCGTGTCCTTTGATCCAATCTACGGATTTACAGCAATAGAAATTGCCACTCGGTTTGAAGAAAGCGTTGATGCGGTGATGAGTCAGGTGCGATGCAGTCCCGAGTCCTGGACATGGAAATATCACACGGACCCTGACGATTTGCTTAGAAACCGAAGGCATGCCCTCGATCTGTTCTTGAGCGATTTTGAGACCGGTAAATTAGACGGAAGATACCAGGCAGGAGAATTCCCGTCTCTTGAGTTTCCAGACCAGAAGTTCGAGCTGGCGCTATGCTCCCACTTTTTGTTCCTTTATTCGGAGCATTTCACCTATGATTTTCACTGCGTCTCTATTTTTGAGATGTGCAGAATTGCGAAGGAGGTGAGGGTGTTCCCCATCCTCACACTCAAACAAGAGAGGTCGCCTTACTTGGATCTCATCATCGAGGACTTGGGTAAGAGCGGGTATCTGGCAGAAATTAGAGAGGTCGATTACGAGCTTCAAAAAAACGGAAATCAAGCTCTCTTCATCACAAGAGGTGCTGAATGTTGCGACCGATGCGATCCCATTTTATGAAAAGATGGTTTACGTGTTTGATCCAGATCTCGCTGCAACCAGCCACCCGGATAGCTCCCGAATGATCAAGGATAAGACAAATTGAAAGGAACATGAAACAGAAGTCAGCAAAGGTAGCAAAGAAAGACAGGGAGAGGGAATGGGCGCTTCTTGAAGGATTCGGTGTCTGGCACTTAAGCGGCGAAGCCGATGCTGATCCCGCCCCTTCGCTTTCTTTGCTGCCTTCTGTTTCAAATTGGTTTTCTCTCCGTCCTTCTAGTTTGAACATTTTGAGTTTCTTCGACAGTCTTGTTCGATGAAGATCGCAGTTCTCTTTGGTGGCACGAGTGAGGAGCGGGATGTTTCCCTGGCGAGTGGTGGGCAGGTCATTCGTGCTTTGCGGTTGGCGGGTCATGAAGTGCTTGCCATCGACACTTCGCGGGGTTTTCTTTCAGCGGCGGAAGTGGATGCGGTTTTGGAGGCGAAAGTGGATCCGTTTCCTCCGGCTCAGGAATCCTTGGCAAGGATGCACGATCAGGCCCTTGCCATTGCGAATGCACCCGATCTGAGCGCTGTTGATGTTGTGATGCTTGCCTTGCATGGTGGCTCGGGTGAAGACGGGAGTGTGCAGGCATTTTTGAAAATGCTTGGCATTCCATACACGGGGACAGGACATCGCGGAAGCGCGATTGCGATGGACAAGGACATCTCCAAGCATCTCCTGCGAGCTGCCGGCGTTCCAACCCCTGAATGGATCATGGCTCCCACAGATGCGGAGCAGGTGGCCAAGGTCGTCGGTTTCCCTGCTGTGGTGAAGCCGAACAAACAAGGATCAAGCGTTGGTCTTTCGATTGTCCGCGATCCTGCCTTGCTTGATTCCGCGATTGCTAAAGCGGCAACATTTGATGATGAGATTATGATTGAGCAATTCATCGCTGGGCGGGAGTTGACGGTAGGTATTCTTGACGAGCAGGCTCTGGCCGTGGGGGAAATCCGGCCCCTTCACTCGGAGACCTTTGATTACGCCAGCAAATATCAGGTCGGTGGTGCCGAAGAGATTTTTCCTGCACCAATCTCAGAAGAATTGACCGCTGAGGTACAACGCTTGGGGCTTCTTGCGCATCGGGCTCTGAAGCTGGAGTGTTACAGTCGAATCGACTTCCGTCTTGCTGACGATGGCCGTCTCTACTGTTTGGAGGCAAACACACTTCCAGGAATGACGGCAACTAGCTTACTGCCAAAATCCGCAGCCGTGGCCGGAATTGAGTTTCCCGAACTTTGTGACCGCATTTGTCGACTTGCCCTTCGAGGCGCCGACAATTCCTGAGCCGCCAACTATCATTGTGAAACCCTTCATCTGTCTTGTGGCCCTTCTCGCTTTCACAGGCTGCCAATACGATCCCCATGCGCACACCTACACGACCGAGAAGCCATCGGTGGATGAGATCGAGGGTGAGTATGAACTGGAGACGATCTTTATGGAGAGTTATGCGCCCGGGATTCGCGAACAAATTCAGGAGCTGCCTGTTCCACCCTCCTTGCGAATTTACAGGGATGGGCGTTTTACCGCCTCCAATTTTCCCTATTTTTCGGAGACACGTCAGGGTTTCGACTATCGTTTCGAGGATTTCCGAGTGTTGGAAGGTGTTTGGGAGCAGGCCGTGGTTGGGAGTATTGATAACGGAACGGGAAGCCTGAAAGATCGCGAAGGGCTTTGGATCGACGGACTTCCTGACCATCTGAGTTCTCCCGGATTCACGGGCCGAAAGAAAGTTGACGGGCTGATTTTTGGTTTTGGTGACCCTGATTCCGGGGATGCGGTGATCTTCAGAAAGAAATAGGCAGAAAGGCTCCCGTGATTGCGGGCTGGCACTTCGGGTGGTCGCCTGTTTATTTTGGTGAACCTATATGTCCGATGACGATTTGAAAGCCAGAGTGAAGTCCATGCTTGTGGAGAGCCTGATGTTGAAGATGCAGCCCGAGGAGCTTGCTGATCATGCCCTGCTTTTCAGCCCAGACGGTCTGGCGCTGGATTCGATTGATGCCCTTGAGCTTGCGGTGGCCATTGAGAAGACGTTCGGCGTACCGACTCCGAGCGCCGAAGTGGCACGTCAGTCTTTTGTCTGTGTGAACACCATTGCCGACTTTATTGAGGCGAATCAGGGGTAGCCCCGGACTACACCAGGTCGTTGTGGGCCATGACGTGTTGGTACCACTTCATAGGCCTGGTTTACGATTTTGCTCGAGAGCTTGTGGGCGGGGGTTGATCATGATGAGAAATTAATTGAGGGAAGGATCATCCGGTGCAGCAGCCAGAAGGGCAAGCAAGGACCCGGATTTGCGCATGATTTCTTGCCAGGCATCATGGGGATTTTGGAGGCAGATGAGTTCTTCGGAGGGAGGAAAAACGAGCCAGGCTTTGTGTTGGATTTCGCTTTCCAACTGCCCGGCTCCCCAACCGGAATATCCGGCAAAGGCCCGCAACCCGTGGGACCATTCGGTGGGAATTTTGTCGCCTGTGAATTCGAAGGAATGAAATGCCAGGATCCCCTGAGGTTTCCGCCATTGCAGGCTGACGAGGGTCAGGGCATTGGTTTCGACGGGACCACCATAATAGAGCTCAACCGATTGTTCGGGGCTTTCCCCGCTCACCGGCAGGCTGGAATCGAGCGGGCGATTCAGCACATAACCGGCGGCTCCGGTTTCGGGGTCGTGATGGGTGATAAAAAGAATTGTCCGCCGAAAGTTTGGATCCGTGAGTGCAGGATGTGAAACAAGAATCGAACCGCTCAGGTCACTGATCGGAAGACCATCATTTTTCATGACTTATTTGCGCAGCCCGGTCGGCAGCCGTTTTTTGGGGGCGGGGCTGGGCGAAGGGGCGCCTTCCAGGATGGTAACGATGGGATCCTGATCGCGCATTTGCCGTGGGAGTTTTGGTTGTGGACGGTCGGGATTGGTCACACGCTCAAAGGTTTTCTTTTCCGCACGGTCCAGGCTTTGAGGATTCAGCGGACGGATGAGTGGATCATCAAAGGTCTCCACATATTGGGTATCCAAAGAGAGGGCCAAGTCATAAGCGGCCATGGCGGCAATATAGTCATAGCGCGCCTGCAGCACATTGGTTTGGGACTGGAGAAGCTGGACTTGAGCATTCAACACGTCGAGCTGGGTACCGGCCCCTGCATCCAAACGCTCACGGGCCAGGCGGAGAGCCTCCGTGGCTTGGACCACACTGGCTGTCTGACTGTCAATGGTCTCCTTCGCCTGCTGGAGGTTTGAAATTGCTTCCTGCACATTTAAAACGACGGTTCGCACAGCATCATCGTAAGTGTTTTTGATTTGGTTCAGCTGGGCTTTTGCTTGGGCCACGCGGCCATAGGTTGCTCCGCCATCCCAAATATTCCATGATCCGGTGGCGCCAAAAAACCAGCCTGTGAGATTGTCGCCCAAGTCGCTGCTGGTTGTGTCATTTTGAATCTGGTAACCAACATTGGCATTCAAGGAGGGGAGGTATCCGGCAAACTGCACCCCCACATTGGCAGCCTGAACGAGAATGTTTTGACGTTGGGCTTTGAGGGAGGGGTTGCGGGCAATGGCCACGCGAATGGAGGTATCGGTGTCGATCTCCTTCGGATGGTAGCCCAGGGTGCCCACCACATTAAAAGGCACTTCGCTGGGGTTGCCTTTCGGATAGTCCATTCCGAGCAAACGCACGAGTTGGTAAAGCGAAATCCGGTAGGCGTTCTCGGCCTGAATGAGCGGCGGCTTCGCGTTGGCGAGGGCCACCTCCGCTTGAAGGACGTTAAACCGTGGCACCGTGCCCGCATCAAAACGGTTTTGTTGGTCCTTCACTTGCTGCTCGAGCAGCGACACGTTTTGTTGCTGGGCCACGATGAGCGCGCGGTTGAGCACGACCTGATAAAATTGAGCAATCACTTGGGAAACAATGGAATCGACGGTGGAGCGCAGGGAGAAAAAAGCGCTTTCGTAGGCTGCATCTCCAGCTTGAATCCCTGCAATGGTCGCTCCACCATCAAAGATGAGCTGAGTGGCCTGGAATTGAATGTTCCATGTCTGGTTCTGCGACGCCGGGTTGGTATTCAAATCCAAAATCGTGGGGGCACCACCCGAAGGATTCGGGATGCTGAGACGAGAGGGGCCGGAACGGTTCGGGCTGAGGGAGGCGGCATTCTGATTATAACCGCTCGCGATCCCAATTTGTGGAACTGCCTGAGCCACCACTTCAATGAGTTGACCGCGGGTGAGGCGAATCTGCTGGATCGCGTTCAGGACATCCGGGTTCTGACGCAGCGCGATCTGTACGGCTTCATCCAGCTTCAAGTCTGCCACTTTGGCGTTCCGTTGTTTGGCAATCAGGCCGGCGAGCGATTTTTCAAATCCAGTCATGACCATCTGTTGCTGCATGGCGGTGTTTTCACTCTCTTGGAGTCTCGGAGTCTCAGATGTTGAACGCAACGGTTCAGGTGTCTGAGTGGGCTCAGGGATCGGAATGTTGAACTCCTGATCCATGATCGAGGCATCCGACAGGACGGGTGTTGGCAGGGGGGGCGGAGTGAGGGGCATCGTCCCATCGGGAAGCGGCGTCGGGGCCGGCGTGGGCGATGGTGTTGGGGAAGGAGTGGGTGTGGGACTTGGCGTGGGGATTGCAAAAGGCGTGGTCCCGGGCAAGGGCGGCGGAGTGATTTTGTCAACCGCTGGAAGATCCTGCAAATTGTAGCGCTGGGGCTGAGGAAGCGGTGGTGGTGTGGGGGTGGGACTTTGGGCGGCGGTGGGAATGGACGTGGCTGCTATCAGGCAGGCCCCCAGAAAAAAATTTGGAAACTGGCTCTTCATGCAAGGATTTATTCGGTGGGCTTGTTTGTGCAGTAGGTGTGAATTTTTTCGTAGATCCTGACCCAGGCTTCTTGCTCGTCTGGCGTGAGTTGTTCCATCAGGGTGTGCAAATTTCCAGCAATATCCTGCCGGATTTTTCCAACCAGCGATTGCCCTTTTTTGGTGATTTTGACCATCACTTTTCTGCGATCCGAAGTTGCGGGTCCCCGACGGACGTAGCCGAGGTTTTCCAGACGGTCAACCAATCCCGTCGCGGCAGCCGTGGAATGGCTCATGCGCTCGGCAATATCCGTCATCGAAATCCCCTCATTGGCGGCAATATGTGCCAGCAAAAAATATTGAGGAAAAGAAACCTGGCCATGCACCAACTGCTCGGAGAGACGTTGGATAAAGCAACGCTGCAAAACCATGATGATATCTGCGAGGCGTTCGACTTTTTCGTTGGCTATGGAATTCAGGCTGATCACGTTAAATTGGTTAACCACCTTAACCTTTAATTGGAATGAAACAAGACAAAAGTCCGGTTGGGGTGAGCTGGAGGTTTGGGGTCATGGAACAATAGGACAGATTAGGGTGCAACTTGGCGGGACGTCAATCCACGTTGGGAGGACAAAAAGTAGAGGAGGAGCCCGAAGGCCAGAGTCAGGGCACCAGCAACGGCCTCCCAAGGTTTTTCGGTGGCGGTGTAGAGGAGGGCAAATGCGGTGACTGCCAGATAGACCAGCGGTGTGACCGGATATCCCCAGCAGCGGAAATGACGGCTGGCTTCAGGTTGTCTGCGGCGTAGGACAAAGATTCCGAGGACGGTCAGGAAGCTGCAAGCGACGAGGGCAAACTGCGCGTAGATGAGCACGGTTTCAAAGGTGGCCGTGGCCAGAAAGACAAGGGCCACCAGCGTTTGGAGAAGCAGCGCCCGGCGTGGCACACCACCCGGGCTGGTTTTTTGAAGAAAACGGAAAGCGGGAAGATCCCTCCCAATGGCTTGGCTGACTCGGGGCCCGGCCCAAGTCATGGCACTCAACGAGGCGATCAGCCCCCCGCCAACCAGCCCGGCCATCAGCCGTCCCCCGTTATCCCCGAACAGCGCGGTGGCGGCAATTTCTGCAACTTCGATTTGCCCTTCGTAGGATGCCATGGGCTCACTTCTCAAAAAAAGCATGTTGAGAGCCACATAGATGACTGACACCAACGCCGTGGCGATGAGCAAGGCCAACGGAATGGTTCGCTGAACGTTTTTGACCTCACTTAAAATATAGGTCACCGCATTCCACCCCGTGTAGGAGTACAAAACAAACATCAGGGAAACCGCAAACGCTGGACTGAGCAGAAGAGCGGGAGCTTCTGGCGTCGGCGAAAAATCGGCTTCCGCCAAGTTTCCACGGCTAAAACCAATCACCAAAAACCCGATCAACACGGCAACTTTGAGAGCGGTGACAGTGACCTGAAACGCCCCGCTGGCGCCTACGGCGATGGTATGCATGGCGGCCACGCTGAGAAGCAGCGCGTAGGAAAGCATGCGTGGATGCAGCCCGGGAATTGCAGCGCTCAGGTAATCTCCAAAAGCCATAGCCACCAAGGCAATGGGGGCAGCAAACCCGATGGCTACTGACACAAACCCGGCTGCAAACCCCACGGAGGGGTGATAAATTTGGGAAAGGAAATGGTACTCGCCCCCCGATTTTGGTAAGGCCACGGCCAACTCGCAGTAAACCAAGGCCCCGCAAAAAGCCACAACCCCGCCAACCACCCACAGCAGGAGAATCACAAACGGTGAAGGCAGGTCACCGACCTGATATCCCAAACTCGTAAAGACCCCGGTCCCAATCATATTTGCAACCACCAAGGCCGCGCAGGGGAAGATGCCCACCTTGTGGAAACTGCCAGAATTTTCAGATTTCATCTCAGAAATTTGGTTTGGCAAACCCAGCCTCACGCAGGCAGGAATTCCGGCCTTTTGAGCAGCGATGGGAAACTTAGACGCCGATATCTTCGTTCCAAAGATCCGGCCGGGCCGCAATGAAGGAACGCATCATTTCAATACATTCTTCATCCTGCAAAACCTCCACGTCCACACCACTGGATCGCAACCAATCCTCGGCCCCAAGAAAGGTCACATTTTCGGCAACAACAATTTTTGGGATTTTGTAGAGCAAGGACGTTCCCGAGCACATGGGACACGGCGAAAGCGTGGTGTAAAGCACACACTCGCGGTAAACGGCCGCCGGTCTTCGTCCTGCATCGCGGAAAGCGCTCATTTCGCCATGTAATATTGGATCTCCACTTTGAACCCGCATGTTGTGGCCCCGCCCGATGATCTCACCCTGATGGACAATCACCGATCCAATCGGAATTCCCCCCTCCGCAAGTCCGGCCTTCGCTTCGGCAATGGCCGCTTCCAAAAATTGATCTCTTGGCATGATTTTCCAAGTTGTCAGCCTGCCCCCTCCATGCCCAGCCAAATTCTTCGAAGAACTTGCGCAGGGAGGGATAAAATGTGGGTGAGGATGTCTTGAGGGCACAGGGGGCATGGTCGTCTCGACCGTGTGGTAGTTGGCTATGGCTGCGAGAATCACACTTCAAACGGGCGGGACGCCCATTCCCCCTGGCTTACCCCACTTTTAATCACACCCCTTGCTGCGACACGATGCAGCATATGTCCTCGCTTGGACTAAGACCTCATTAATCCCTGACGGCTTCAAGTGTTTGCAAAACGGGCCGCATCACCCTTTATTTGCTGCCAACCACAATTGTCCATGACACCTTTCCAATTATTCACCGGCGGCGCACTGGATACCAACGCGTTTCTTTTTCGAGCCCCGAAGGGAAACATCCTTTTTGATGCTCCACAGGGAGCAGATGCCGCATTCGCAAAGGAAAAAATCTCCCTCCTTGTGCTCACCCATGGTCACTTCGACCACGTGGCGGATGCAGCCGCGATCAAGAAGCGCCATGGTTGCCCGGTTTACATGCATGCCCTCACTGTTCCCATGGTTGAGGATCCTGAATTTTTTAAACGCTGGGGATTTCAGCTCGAAGTTGAACCTGTGAGCGCTGACGAGTTGGTGGATGAAGGCAAACACGAATGGCTCGGAGAGCCGGTCGAAGTGTTTCATGTGCCGGGCCATTGTCCGGGCAGCCTCTGCACGCTGATCCCCTCCACCGGTGTTCTGATAGGCGGGGATGTGCTTTTTCATGGAGGTGTGGGACGTTGGGACCTCCCCGGCGGCGATTATGAGGCTTTAATTTCCGGCATCAAAAAGCACCTCCTGCCCCTACCCGACGCCACCCGCGTTTTTCCAGGTCACGGTCCGGAAACAACCATCGGACACGAGCGAGCCACAAACCCCTACGTTCAAAGCTGAGAAGCCTCATACCACCACCTCATCCTGCACCCGAACGGTGATCATATCGTTTCGAGAACGGAGACATCATGATATTTTGCCTTGCCCTCACGATGTTTCCGGATCGCACCCATGGCTTTGGGATCGGCTAGCAGTTCCATGGTTTCACCAATGGCCTCCATCCGCTCAATGGATATCAGCACCGCCACTGCCCGCCCCTGCTTTGTGATGGTCACGGGGTGATCCGCCGCCTCCTGAACCAAGGCAGAAAGTTTTTGTTGCGCGGTCTTCATGGTGTAACTGTCAGCCATCACACCAACGTATCCTTTTTTTTGAAAAAAGGAATACTTAATCCATCAGCTAAAACTTAACCCTCTCGTTTCGCGAGAACGTTTGTTTCGTAGCTTTTGACTTCAGAGAACCAGGCGCCATCGACAGGGGAATTGTTGCGGCGGCAGAATTCGTCCCAGACGGCACCCCACGGGTAGGAGCGTGAATCCTCGAAAAGAGCGAGTCTCGCTGCATAATCACCGGCTTCTTCGGCTTCGTTGAGGAGTTTGGTGGGACGCAGGAGACCCATTAGAAGGGCCTTCTTGGTATTACGTGCACCGATTGTCCATGCCGCGATGCGATTGATGCTGGCATCAAAAAAGTCCATGCCGACATGAATGCGGTCAAGGGCTCCGCTCACAGCCACTTCTTCAAGGATCGCACGCGTGGGATCATCGAGGGTGACCACATGGTCGCTGTCCCAACGCACCCCGCGGCTGACGTGAAGAAGGAGATCAGGAACAAAAAGCAACATGGCGGAAATTTTATCAGCCACGGATTCGGTCGGGTGAAAGTGTCCGGCATCCAGACAGAGAGCGATGGCGTGTTTCACTGCGAAGGCCAGGTAAAACTCGTGGGATCCGACCGTGTAGGATTCGACCCCAATTCCGAAAAGCTTGCTCTCGACCGCATCGATATTCCACGCGCGATCCACGTCAGCTGCCAAAATCTTTTCCAACGATTCTTGAAGGCGGGCGCGGGGTGCGGTGCGGTCCGCGGGAGTATCTTTGTAGCCATCGGGGATCCAAATATTCGTCACGGCTGGCGACCCAAGTTCCTTTCCAATGGCCGCTCCAATCTTCCGGCTGGCGATGCAATGCTCAACCCAGAATGCCCGAATGGCGGGATCCCGGTGGGAGAGGGTAAACCCATCCGCAGCCAAGGCATGGCCAAAGCAGGTGGGATTAAAATCGATACCCCAGTTGCGGGTTTTTGCCCAATCGATCCATGAGCGGAAGTGAGAAACCGTGAGCGCATCACGGTCATCTTGTTGGGGATTATCAGTGGCGTAGATGGCGTGAAGATTCAAACGCAGCGGCCCGGGAACCAGCTTTTCGACCTGTTCAAGGTCGGCACAAAGTTCGGAAAAGTTACCGGCTTTCCCCGGAAAATTTCCCGTCGCAAGACACCCCCCACCTGGAGCGCCTGAGGTGCCTTCAAAACCTGCGACATCATCGCCCTGCCAACAATGGACAGAAAGGGGTGTCGATTGCAGAGTCTTCACGGCCGCCTCGGTATCAACAGAAACAGAGGCAAAACGTTCGCGGGCGGATTCGTAGAGATTCATGAGATGAGAAAGAGAGAGCATCATCTAAAACTTGCGGGGGCATGACAATGGGAATCTCTGGGGGCAGACGAAGAAATGAGGCACACAAATAGGAATGCCGGCGGGACGCCAGCGGTCCCAGGTTGGCTTGTTTCTGGCGCTTTTTGACGAATCGGTTTAGCTTGGAAGCATGATGAAATTGTATGTGAAAGTTTGGTGCCCGTGGTGCATCGAAGCTGAAGCATGGCTCACAAAAAAAGGCTTCGCTTACGAACAACTTGATGTGCTTGCCGATCCCGACGCGTATGCAAGGATGCGGGAAATCTCGGGGCAATCCTCCACGCCCACAGCGGAGTTTCCAGATGGTGACGTTTTGGCGGATTTTGATGTTGGGCAGTTGGAGCGATTTCTTCGCAAAAAGGGTCTCCTATGACAGCTGACCTCCTCCTCGTATTTGGAGTGGCCGTGTTGGGACTGGCTCTGCGATCCTTGAGCCAACCGTTACTCTTTCGTTTGGGGTCATGGACGATCGTGGCAGCCTCGTTCCTGGCGGGATGGCTGCTTGTGGGATCAATTGGGGTGGGAATTCTTTTTGGGGTGAGTTGGTTTTTTCTTCCATGGATTGAGATTGTTTTTCGATTGAGAAAGGTTCGGTTGCCCCTGGAGCGATCTTTGGAATCGCGGACACCCCCCTCGCGCACCGTCTTCCCTGGCTTTAATGAACTCACCGAGGAGGTCGAAGCGGAGGGGTTTGATCACGTCGCGGATGTGGGTTGGGAGGACGAGCACATCCGGCAGTTCTACCGGGTGTTTCGAGACCAGACCTCCACCACCCAGGCCTGCATTTGTTTTGCTGAACAGGGCGACCTCGCATTTTTTTATCTGACGCTTACTTCAAGGACACCCGCCGGACGGGGCTTTCAGTCATGGAATTACCCCTTCGCCTATGGGCTGAAATTTTCCCCCATGGTCCGCATGAACCGACTCCCTTCCAATAAAACCTTTGCGGAAATGACGAAGGCTCATCTCCGATTTCTTCGGGAGGAGGGCATCGCAGATGGTGCCATTGAAAAATTTGATGAGTTGCAGGTCGTGGAGGCCATGCAGCATGACTTGCAACGTCATGTCCGTCACAATCTCGATGTTGGCATCCTCGCCAAGGATGGAGAAAATCTCATCCGCTACACCTTCCGGGGGATGCTTTTTCTCTGGCTTCAATTCCTGCGGGATGTGGTCAGGATTTTTTGAGAATTAAGAGCAGCCATCCGACCAGGAGGAGCACGCCTCCAATGGGGGTGAGGAATACCAGCCAGCGGGCACTTGCAATGGCATAGATGTAGAGCGAACCAGAGAACAACGTGATCCCGCCGAGCCAAAACCAAGCGACAAGCCGGTGTTTCTCTGAGGCCCAAAGTGCTGCGACGCTGTGCGTGAGGTGATACAAAACGGCAGTTTCCCAAATGGCTGCTGTCCCATTTTGGGTGAGCAGGTCCTTGAAACCATGAGCCCCAAAGGCCCCCAAAGCCACAGCCAAAAATCCGTAAGCGGGGGCCAGTCGAGCGAGGAGTGTGGGCATCAGATTTCGGAACAATGAGGCAAAAGGCGGTGGCAGGCAAGACTGTCTTCAAGTCTCCCAGAGGATTCCCTTGACGGAGGTCCCTGCCAGACACAAGATGCTTGGCCTGTGTGTTTCAACAATTGAGGCACCCACCAGTCGGCTTCCCAAAGCGGCTGAACACTTACACTTTAAATATTTCATGCTAGACAAATTTCTCGGTTTTTTCTCGAACGATATCGGGATTGACCTCGGCACTGCCAACACGCTCGTTTACGTCAAAGATCACGGGATCGTGCTTCGTGAACCCTCCGTGGTGGCCGTGCAGCAGGGCACCCGCAAAGTCCTCGCCGTCGGCGAGGAAGCAAAACGCATGTTGGGGCGCACCCCCGGCAACATCGTGGCCATCCGCCCACTCAAAGACGGCGTGATCGCCGACTTCGAAGTCACGGAAGCCATGCTTCGTCACTTTATCACCAAGGTTCACAATCATCGTCGGATGGTTCGTCCCCGCGTTGTGATTGCCGTCCCCAGTGGCATCACGGAGGTGGAGAAACGTGCGGTCAAAGACAGCGCGACCCATGCCGGTGCGCGGGAGGTTTACCTCATCGAAGAGCCCATGGCGGCAGCGATTGGTGTTGGTCTGCCTGTTCAGGATGCTGGCGGAAATATGATCGTCGATATCGGCGGTGGAACAACCGAGGTCGCCCTTATTTCGCTGTCAGGCATTGTTTTCAGCCGCAGTGTTCGCGTGGCAGGTGATGAACTCGATGAGGCCATCATGAACTACATGAAACGGGCTTACAACCTCATGATTGGGGAAAGCACCGCCGAAAACATCAAAATCAAAATTGGCTCGGCCTACAAGATGGAGAAAGAACTCACCATGGAAGTCAAAGGTCGCGATTTGGTGGCGGGTCTGCCAAAAACAATCACGATTTCCTCGCAAGAAGTGCGGGAAGCGCTTCTTGAGCCGGTGGCCACAATCATCGACTCGGTGCGCATCACCTTGGAACGCTGTCCACCCGAACTCTCCGCGGACCTTGTGGATCGCGGGATTGTCTTGGCAGGAGGCGGTGCTCTCCTCCGAGGTCTCGACAAACGCCTCCAAGAGGAAACCGGCCTGCCGGTACATGTGGCCGAAGACCCGCTCTGCGCGGTGGCCGAAGGAACCGGAAAAGCCCTTCAGGAAATGCAATTCCTGAAAGCCGTGCAGTCCGCCGACCGAACCTACGGCCACTGAAAGCCCGGGCACTCGCAGCCATGAGCCAGAAGGGTCAGCGAATCTGTATCAGCCTCACCCAAGGCAGAGCGTCCATGCCCTGCTTCCCGACGGTTAACCTTTGGATGAGACACGCATGAAAAAGCTGAACATTATTTTGGTGGTCGTGATCCTGATTGGGGCGGTGATTCTCTCCACCATGGGTTCGAAACCCATGCAAGGCATGCAATCGGTGTTTCTCTCTCTGGTGTCGCCATTTTTGAAAACGGGTTCTGCCGTGAGCCAGCAAATTGGAAGCGTCGGCCAAAATCTGAAAACCCTCGATGAACTCGAGGTTGAGAACCGGGACCTGACTCTCAAAAACCGCGAGTTGATGGCCACCAATCAACTCCTTCGTGATATCGAAGCCGAGAATAACAACCTGCGCGACGCCTTGGAATACCGTGAACGATCAGTCTTTCAACTCCTTCCGGCGCGGGTGATCTCACGCGACGCGTCCACGTGGTGGAACACGGTCAAAGTGAACCGAGGCTTTGAAGATGGGGTCAAAAGCGACATGCCTGTCCTCACCGAGACCGGCTTGGTTGGCAAAACAACCACGGTGGCTAAAAATGAGTCCATCGTTTTGCTGATGACCGATGAAACCTGCCGGGTGGCCACCCGCGTGGAAGGTTCCGTCGAGCAAGGCATCGCCTCCGGCCAACGCGTGGCTGGCGCTGGGACTCCTGGTGAGATTCAGCTTTCATTTCTTTCAAAAAGCGCAAACCTTCAGCCAGGGCAAAAAGTTTACACCGCAGGGGTGAGCGGAGGCGTTTTCCCTTCGGGAATCCTGATCGGCGAAGTCAAAACCTTCCGGGCGCGCGCTCTTGATGGTCAAGCCGTGCTGGAACCGGCGGTGGACCTTGCCGGAGTCGAGGATGTGTTTATCCTCGTGGGGGCGAAATGAAGACGCTTGTTGGCCTCGTGGTGCTTTTTCTGGCCATCTTTCTTTCCTTTCCCATTCAGGAGATGATCCCCCCCATCGCTGTCCTTCATGGCGCCCGGCTGCTCTTGGTGCCGGCCCTCTTCTGCTACGGGGCAGTGGCCCTGCCCACGCCGGCCATGCTGGGCCTTGCTGTTTTCACCGGACTGCTGACCGATCTGGCGTATCTCCATGTCGTCTCAGGGCAGGTTGAAATTGCGGTGGGTTGGTCTATAGTGTTTTTTGTGATCTTGGGACTTGTGGCGAACGGGCTTCAGCCAGCCTTCAAACGTGGACATTGGTGGATCCCCATCCCTGTGACTCTTGTCGGCACCTCCCTATTCCTGCTGATGCAATTTGGGATGATCAGTTTGCGTCGGGAAGGGTTTTTCTTTAACGAGGTCGTTATGTGGAGGGTGCTTGGTGCTGGTTTTTTATCGGCCATTGTTGCCCTTGTCTTGCATCCCATTGCCGTTTGGTCGGGGCGTTTCATAGGAGATTCCTCATTTGGAAGGAGGACCATCCTGGCAAAACCATGAAACGCGGCGCCCCATCTCTTCGGCTCTATTTTTTGGCAGGGCTCATTCTGCTTGCCTTCGGTGGAATCACTTTCCAGCTGTGGCTAGTTCAGGTCGCCAGAGGCGCTGAATACACGGCCAAGATCCGCTACGGCTCCCAAGTCACCGTAAGAATTCCCGCCGTGCGCGGCGAAATCATGGACCGCAATGCGATCCCTCTCGTTCAAAACCGCGCCAGCTTCGATGTGGATTTTATGCTCCCGGATATGGTCCGCGCTTATCGCGAAGCCAATGGGGGAATTCCCATGACGACTTACCGCGGAACAGTCCACAACATGCCGAAGGACCTCAAAGAGGCCGACGTCGTGCGTATCGTCACCGAGGAAGTTATCCCTCGCTTGGAAGAGTTGGGGGTCGCTGAGGATTACAACTCCCGAAAACTACAAATCCACTACCGCAATAACCGCGAAGTCCCTTTTAATTATCGTCAGGATCTCGACTTTGAGACGATGGCCATCCTCTCCGAGCGCAGCCTCGAACTCCCCGGCGTGAATGTCACCCGGAAACCCGTCCGCCAATATCTTTACGGCTCCCTCGCAGCTCACCTGCTTGGCTATGTCGGCATGCCAACCAACCTCGACCAACAGCCGGACATCCGCCAATTCAACTTCTATGATCCTGACATGGAGGGAAAAGCCCAAGTCGAACTCTACATGGATGAATTCCTGCGCGGCAAACCCGGCGTGCGCATTCTCCAACGCAATGCCAAAGGCGTCATTGAGGGTGAAGTCTCCGTCACGGAGCCCGAGCAGGGAGCGAATGTTCATCTGACCATTGATGCCCGCATCCAATACATTACTGAAAAAGCTCTGCGCGCCGTGGGACGCGGGGCCGCAGTCGTTCTCGATCCCAACAATGGCGACGTACTGGCCATGGCGACCGTGCCGTCCTTTGACCCCAATTCTTTTATTCCCTCAATCAATGTCAAAGATTGGACCGCCCTGACATCCGATGACACGGACCCGCTCACCAACCGCGCTATCAGTTCGTATGCTCCAGGCTCAACCTACAAGTCTTTCATTGCACTGGCGGGGCTGCGCGCCGAAAAAGCCGGCACGTTTCCCTGCGGCGGCGGAATCGCCATTGGCAACACGTTCATGAAATGCCACAGCACCAACCACAGCTCGATGGGGCTGGAGAATGCCATCAAGGTCTCCTGCAATGGCTACTTCTATCGCTTGGGGATTGCGGCTGGCATTGACCAAATTGTGGCTGTGGGAAACATGCTCGGTCTTGGTCAAAAAAGCGGCATCCCCCTCTCTGGGGAGAGCGCAGGCATTCTTCCTGGACCTGAATATTTGGCAGAGGCACGGCCCCGCGAACGCTGGACAAGCGGACTTACAGCCAACACCTCAATTGGCCAAGGCGAGGTTCTTGCATCTCCCCTACAAATGGCCGTGATGACCGCTGCCATCGCCAACGGCGGCACGGCGTATTACCCGCGATTGATCGATAAAGTTGTGGCTCAAGATGGCAAAATCCTCCAACAGGAACCAGCTCGCGTGCGCGCCAATCTTGTCACCGATGGCGGACTCACGGAGGAACAAATCGAACGCGTTCGCTCAGGCATGCTCAAAGTTGTTGCTGAAGGCGGGGGCACGGGCGGTCGAGCCCGCATCAAAGGCGTGGAAGTCGCCGGCAAAACGGGAACCGCTCAAAACTGGAGCATGCGCAATGGCAAGCGCATCTCAGACAATCACGTCTGGTTTATTGCGTTTGCTCCTTACGAAAAACCCAAATACGCTGTGGCCGTGATCGTTCAAGGCGCAAGATCCGGTGGGGGTGTCGCGGCTCCCATCGCGGCCAAGATTTTGGAAGACACCTTCAAACTTCCGGGCTTGAGTCCCGACGGTGTGGAGCCTGTCCCTGTCGAGCCTGCCACCCCCGATGATCCGCCAAAAGCCGAACCCGTTCTCCTTGCTTCTTTGGACCCCGCCGTGGGCGATTTCCGTTTCATTGACAGCGTCGATTTCGGACGAGCCATTCCCGCCGCATCGAGCATTTCTGAGGATTCCGAAACCGCTTCCGTAGCGGAGGCCGCCACTTCCCAACAGGCAGCGCGCCCTGCAAACCCTAATATTCGTGAAGACGCCGACGACCGCGGCCGCGTCAGAAATAAAAAACGCGAGCCCTCGGGCATCCAAAAGTTTTTCAATTTTTTCGGCGGAAACAAAGACCGCAAAGAAAAGGAAAAGAAAAAACCTTCCCAGCCCTCACGCCGATGAAGGTTCAACCCCAACTATCAACCACCCCTCACAAGGGTTACCCTCAAAAATATTTCCATGATCGATACTGTCAAACGCATCTTAGGCCTTCGTAAAAAGTCCACAGGAATCAAAATCATCGTCAGTTGCGAGCGCCTCGAAAAACGAGTGGCGCTCCTCGAAGACGGAAAACTCGAAGAATACACCACCGAACGCGACAGCGACCGAAATATTGTCGGAGCCATTTTTAAGGGCAAGGTCCGCAATATCGAGCACGGCATCAAAGCCATGTTTGTGGACATCGGTTTCGAAAAAAATGCGTTTCTCCAATTTTGGGATGCCATCCCGGCGGCCTTGGATAGTGGCATTGAGGCCGTGGCTCGTGAAGGCGCACCCGCCAAACGCAAAAAACCAAAAATAACCCACAAGGACGTTCCAAACATCTACCCCGTGGGGTCGGACGTTTTGGTGCAAGTCAAAAAGGGACCCATCGGCACCAAGGGTCCCCGAATCACCACGGACGTGAGCCTTGCGGGACGCTATCTGGTCCTCATGCCGTTTAACGATCAGTGCGGGATTTCCCGCAAAATCGATGACCCCAAAGAACGCGAGCGGCTCCGCAAAATCTTGCGTGAACTCGACATCCCCGAAGGCATGGGCGTGATCATGCGCACGGTCGGACAGGGTCAGCGCGCCCGCTATTTTGTCCGCGACCTTGGGCTCCTGCTGGAACAATGGGCGGATATTCAAAAAGGTCTCGAAGAACAACCCGCCCCGGCCTGCTTGTTCCAAGAACCCGACTTGGTGGATCGCACGGTCCGGGATTTTCTCACGGATGATATTGATGCCATTATTGTCGATGACGCAAAGTCCGCCGAGCGCATGCAATCCTTGGTGGGGATGATCTCCAGTCGCGCAAAAAAACGTATCCAAGTTTACTCGGGTGCCGAGCCAGTCTTCGAATGTTTTGGAGTTCAAGCCCAGATCGATTCCGCCTTTCACCGTCAGGTTTGGCTTCCCTGCGGCGGATATATTGTGATCGATGAAACCGAGGCGCTCATCGCGGTGGACGTGAACACCGGCCGCAACAAGGGCGCGAAGGACATGGAAAAAACCATCCTCCAAACCAACTTGGAAGCTGCTGACGAAATCTGCCGTCAAATGCGGCTGCGCAATATTGGTGGAATCATCGTGGGTGACTTCATTGACATGAAAAGCCGCAAGGACCAGCAGGCCGTTTATCAACGCGTGCGGGAGCGCCTCAAACGTGACAAAGCCCGAACCCATGTGTTGCCTATTTCCCAATTGGGATTGATGGAAATGACGCGTCAGCGCGCCGCAGAAAGCCTGGCGAGTTCTCAATACGTGCCGTGCCCGTACTGCAACGGACGGGGTGTTGTGAAAAGCCCCATGACACTTAGCGTGGAACTCCAACGCCGTCTGCACTCGGTCATGCGCAAGCACCAAGAATCTGTGCACGAGGTCAAAGTGGTTGTTCATCCCGAGTTGCTAAACCGCCTTCGCACCGAAGATGAGGAACTGCTCGTCGATATCGAGCGCCGCTACGCCGGGCGCCTCGCCTTCCGCTCGGACCCAACCTTCCATCACGAAAAATTTGTGGTGCTCAACGGAATCACCGGCGACGAACTGAAGCCATAACGTCACGCGTTATGGCCTTGCTTAGCGTAGAGGAAATTGGAACAATTTTCGATTCTGCTCGCCTTTTACCACGTGTCACGCAAATGAAAGACGCCGAAATACGCTCCGTTTTCCGCTGCCCAAAACATTCTGCATGTCCTTTCCGCATTTAGCGGAATTTACAGCTGATTTCCATGAGCGACACTCAGACGCCAATGATGAAGCAATACCTGGCGATTCGCCGGGAATTGCCACCCAAGACGCTCCTCTTTTTTCGGCTGGGAGATTTTTACGAACTCTTCGGGGATGATGCGAAAGACGCGGCCGGGGTCCTCAATGTGGCGCTCACCAAACGTGGCCAGATGCCGATGTGCGGTGTGCCTTATCACGCCGCGCGCGGTTATATCGAAAAGCTTGTGGCCGCCGGTTGGCGAGTGGCCATTTGCGACCAAGTGGGTGAAGTCACCGCAGGCAAACTCGTCCGCCGTGAGATCGCAGAAATCATCAGCGCCGGGACCCTCGAAACCTTTGGGCTCGATGAACGAGCTCCGAATTATCTGGCTTCCGTCTATGCTGGCCCCGACGGTTTCGGGATTGCCTCCTGCGAACTGAGCACCGGCGAGTTGCGGGTCACTCAGGCTTCTGACGAAGCCACTCTCCTCGACGAATTGGCCCGCATCTCACCTGCAGAAACCCTGGCCCCTGAAAGCCAGGCCGAGGCTTTTGCATCGGTGACTGGCACCAATTTTCTGGATGACTACCTCTACATCCCAGAGCAAGCCACCGAACTCCTGCGAAACCATTTTCGCGTCCACTCGCTGGATGGATATGGGTGCGCAGATTTGCCGCTTGGGGTCAGTGCCGCCGGGGCTCTCCTCCATTACGTGACTCTCCAGCTCCGCCGCAACGCCACCCACATCCGCTGCCTCAAGCCCTACCGTCAGGGCCAGTTTCTTGTCATCGATGCCTCCACCCAATTGCACTTGGAAATTGTCACGTCCCGCGCCGGACGGGCGATGACCCTCCTTGGGATTCTTGACCGCACGGCTACCCCGATGGGAGCCCGCACACTGCGGAGTTGGCTGCTCCAACCCCTTCGCAATCTCGAAGCGATTCTCGAACGTCAGGAGTCGATCGCACGGATGCTTTCAAATCCGCTGGCGCTGGCAACCCTGCGTGAGGAACTCACCGGGATCCGCGATATCGAGCGTTGTATCGCCCGGCTGAATGGCAACTCTGGCAATGCCCGTGACCTTGCCGCCCTGGCGAGTTCCCTCGAAAACCTTCCCACCGTCCGCCAGCGCTTGGAAGCAGTCGCCCCCACCGACGAACATCCCTCGCTCAGCGGAGAACCTGCCCTCCCTCCCCTACTGGCAGGCATTCACTCAGAAATTCACCCCTTGCCCGAACTCTCAGCAATGTTGCGTCTGGCCATCGCCGATGAGCCGCCCGCAATCCTCCGCGATGGGGGCATGATCCGCGATGGATTCGATCCCGGCCTCGACGAACTCCGATCCGCTTCTCACGAAGGAAAAAATTGGATTGCCCAACTCCAAGAACGTGAAATCGCCCGCACTGGCATCAAATCCCTCAAAGTCCGCTTCACCTCCGTATTCGGTTATTTCATCGAAATCACCAAAGCGAACCTTGCCTCCGTGCCGGATGACTACATCCGCAAACAAACCACGGTCAACAGCGAACGATTCATCACACCCGAGTTGAAGGACATCGAAGGCAAAATTCTGGGAGCTGACGAAAAAGCCAAAGCGCGCGAAATCGAGATCTTTGGAGAGTTACGGAACGAAACGCTCTTGGAATTGGCACGAATCCAAGAAACGGCTGCCGCCATTGGAGCACTGGATGGCATCGCCTCCCTCGCTGAATCCGCCCGTCAGCGCGGCTATGTGCGGCCACAAATGGAAGAATCCGGGGTTCTCGAAATTCGCGAGGGTCGGCATCCGGTCCTCGACGCCACTGGCGAGCGCTTTGTGCCAAATGACACTTCCCTCGACGCTGACGGCAAACGTTTTGCCATCATCACCGGCCCAAACATGGCAGGCAAATCCACCTACCTTAGGCAAGTGGCTCTCCTCGTCCTCCTCGCTCAGGTCGGCTCCTACATTCCTGCCGCCGAAGCCCAAATCGGCATCACAGACCGCATCTTTACCCGTGTTGGTGCCAGTGATGATCTCGCTCGCGGGCAGAGCACCTTCATGGTCGAGATGAATGAGACCGCAGGCATTCTCAACAATGCCACTGCCAGCAGTCTCGTCATCCTTGATGAAATCGGGCGCGGCACGTCCACCTTCGATGGACTCTCCATCGCATGGAGCGTCGCCGAATTTCTTCATGACCGCATTGGCGCACGCACGCTCTTCGCCACCCACTACCATGAGATGACCGATCTCGAGCGATCCCGACCCGGTGTCCTCAACCTTAATGTTGCTGTCCGCGAGTGGAATGACGAAGTCATCTTCCTCCGAAAAATTCTCCCCGGCCGCGCCGACCAAAGTTATGGGATCCAAGTCGCCCGCCTCGCCGGCCTCCCCGATTCCGTCCTTAAACGCGCCAAAGAAATCCTGGCCAACCTCGAAAGCGCCGAACTCAACACCGACGGAGAAGCCGCCTTCACAAAAGCCCGCCGCAAAAAAGCTGCGACGAGCAAAGCCATTGACCAGTTGGACTTGCTTTGAATCTTCCAGCCCCCTGGGACCGCTGGCATCCTGCCGGCCTTCCTCGACTTCGTCTATTAATGAGTCCCGGTGATGGTCTTTTGCTATTTGTCGGAAACCTTGCAGGGTCAGTTGAACCAAAGCGCGAGAAGACACGCGCACTCCAAAAGCTGTCGCACGCCCCACGACCTTCCTTGTCGCGAAGCGTCTTGGAGTGCGGTCGTCTTCCACCGCCTTGGACTTGCATACTCCGCAAATCCGCTCCCAGTCAGATGCGGTGTGAAATGAACTCTTTCACCCCAATCCCCTATCAGGCACAGGCTTCGCAGCACTCTTCCCCCCATTCACCAAGACCTTTTCGACCGCCTCATCATCGCCACACCAATGTCAAAACGTCTCGATATTCTGACATCCAACGAAATCATCCCCACCTACCCGGGAATCAAAACTCTCTGGTAACTTACGTCTTTCTCGTAGAGGAACTCGGAACGAGGTTGTTGCACACTGCTAGTTAATAAGTTTGGCTGTCATTAACAGTTCATTATTTCAGGAAATTTAATCGTAGCATACCAAATTGATTTCCCCCCTTCATGCTCTTCATGTCCTTCATGGTTAATATTCGTATCGCTCCTGCGATCACTCACCTTCACCACCACAAAGTCTTTCAAAAGCTTCGTGAATGGCCGCCACAGCCTGATCTGCTGCAAAGTCAGGTTTCATGGCACGTGTCATGACACTTGCAAGGCAGGGATATGCCATATCAGCAAAAAGCAGCATCTGTCCCATCATCACTGCAAAGTGGTCCTGCGTGAAACCCTCGTCAACCAAATCACTCACAACACGCAGCCGGATTTCTCCATCATTAAAATCCAACTCACAAAGACTGCGTTTGGCAGCAAAGTTAAGGCGCAGCAGAAACTCTCCCACAGCGCCACGGATCGGTTCAGGAGCTCGCATGGGATATTTCACGATCAGAAATGGAGCTCCTTCGGATGTTGTCCCGCAGTAAACACGAACCTCAAGGTTGTTAAGTTCGAAGTTGGCAGAAATGACGCGACTGTCTTCGCAGTAATTGTAAGTCATTTCCTTCTCGTTGAACCACGCCAACATAACATGTGTTGGTGGACTTGGGTCCTGATCTTTTGTTTTCCGCATCTATATGCTTTGTATCAAAGTCAAGAGCAAATAGCAAGGAAAAAAGTTATTTTAACCTGAGCGGCACCTTTCTGTAGAGGAACTCGGAACGAGTTTCTTTCCATGACCAGGAATTTTGTTCCAAATTCCTCTACGATACATAGTGATAAGTATTATAAATGCCAGGGCGTGACTAAGTCTCGGCAGGGGGCACTGGCGTCCCGCCCGTGCAGGCTATTCAGCACTTCACACATGAGACTTCCAACGGGCGGGACGCTCGTTCCCCCTAAGTTTTAGACCAAGACGGGAGTCGGCGCAATCAGCGGCGTTGTTTTCCGAACAATCCACCCACCTCCCAAAGCGAGGTCACCCTGATAAAACACCGAAGCTTGGCCGGGGGTGATGGAACGCTGGGGTTCGTGGAGGGCGATGTGAGCGCGGCCTCCGGGCAAGGGCGTGATCACAGCGGCTGCGCCTGGGTGGGCGTATCTGATTTTCACCATGGCTTCCACCGGTCCGTCCGGTTCTCCCAAAATCCAGTTCACGCGGTCCACTTCGTAGTCGTCACGCAGCAACTCATCTTCGCCTCCAACAATTACCCGCGCAGTTGCAGGGTCAATATCGACCACATACATGGGTTTAGGCGAGCCACCCGGAAGTCCTTTGCGTTGGCCAATCGTAAACATTTCAATACCCTCATGCTCACCAACGAAATTTCCTGAAGTGTCAAAGATTCCTCCTCTGTGAAATTCCTCCTCGCCGAGGTGGGATTTCAGGAAAGCCTTGTAATCATTTCCTGGCACGAAGCAGATCTCTTGGCTGTCGGCCTTGTCGGCGACGCGAAGTCCAAGTTCGCGGGCAATGGCACGGATTTCGGGTTTGGTCATTCCGCCCAGCGGGGTGAGCGCGCGCCGAAGTTGTTCCTGCTTGAGACTAAAAAGAAAGTAGGATTGATCCTTGCGATCATCTCGGCCCTTGCGCAAGCGGGCACCTTCGTCCGTGTGCTCAATAACTGCGTAGTGGCCAGTGGCGATAAATTCTGCCCCAAGGGCTTTGGCTTTTTCCCACAAATTACCAAATTTGAGCCGCTCGTTGCACATCACACAGGGGTTCGGAGTGCGCCCAGATCGGTATTCGTCAGCAAAATAATCGATGACGATTTTTTCAAACTGGTCGGCCTCGTCCACGACGTAATGCGGAATTCCCAGTTTGTTGGCCACGCCACGGGCATCGGCAATGGCGGATGGCCCACAGCATTTGTCCTCGGCGCGCGTGATGCAATCCTGGGGCCAGACTTTCATGGTCACTCCAATGACATCATACCCCTGCTGTTTGAGGATATGCCCGGTCACGCTGGAGTCCACTCCACCGCTCATGCCCAACAAAACCCGTTTTCCTTTTTCGATCATGGTGCGATTATACGCTGTCCTTCCGGTCTGCGCAAAGACTACAGGCGGGGTTTCCTGCGACCGTGTCCCCCGATGCGACATCATGCACCACCACAGACCCGGCACCAATTTTTGCACGATCCCCTATGGTGATTCGGCCGATGATTACGGAATTGCTCCCGATTTCGACGTCATCGCCAATCACAGGCACATCATCGGTTTCCCGGCGGTTGCCAATGGTTGTGCAGTGACGGAGGGTGCAATTTTTGCCAATCACCGTTTTTTCGTGAACGACGAGCGCCATGCCATGGTAAAGCTTCATGCCATGCCCAATGCTGGCTTTGTGATTGAGTTCGATACCGAGCAACCAGATCACGATGAGGTGATAAGCGGCAAGATGGGGCCACCCCAACAAGCGCAATGATGGGGGCAGACGGTGACAAACTTGGGCAGCACGGAACATTGCCAAAACAAATTGGCTTCGCAGGTTGCCCCGGTTGGCGTCCCAATCTTGAAAGATTCCCTGACTCATCTACCGTGGCCTGGAATGGAAGTGTCCTTCTTCATGCCCGAACAGTATCTCCCGGAGACCGCCCGCCGGGAAGCCTGGAAATCGGGTGCCCCCATCCAGTTGGAACAGGCCGGGAAAGCGGCTTGTGTGCAGTGCTGGATCTACCAGACATGGGTTCATCTCTCCAAGTCAGGTTATCCGGCAAAGCTTGTTCATCAAATGCCCGAGGAAGGACTTGTGGTGGCACTCACCGGAAACCTGCATCCAACTTTTCGCCCGGGGAGAAGTCTCTTCGTGGTGGGGGTGGTTGCGGATGGTCTGCCACATCCGCACGTTCACTGGCACATCCTACAAAACGCTGCATGGGCAAAACGGTTGTCCCGGTCCAGCTATGTGCCACTCTGGACGCAACCCAATCTTGTTCCCCGCGATCCCAGTCTGGGAGACAGATTCACAAATGTTCGATTTTACGGGGATGAAACTAACCTGACGAGCGAACTCCGAGATTCCTCTTTTGTTTTGCATTGTAAAAACCATCTCGGGCTGAATTTGGAGGGGGTGAATGCAGAGCGGTGGCACGACTACTCAGACACTGATGGTGCCTTTGCCATCCGCAGATTCGACAATGCCCCTTGTCATCACAAACCCGCCACAAAACTTGCCAATGCGTGGCTGGCTGGCGTTCCATTTATTGGAGGGGCTGATTCCGCCTATGCCTCGGAGGGTCAGGTGGGAGTTGACCACATGGCTTGCCGAACTCTCGAGGAATTCTTGAGTGCTCTGCAAATTCTAAAATCCGACCCCGCTCTGCGTGAGAAGCTCGTTGCTGAGGGTCGCAGAGCAGGTGAACGCCACACCATTCATGCTCTCACCACAAGATGGACCAAGCTTCTCAGCACCGAGGTCCCTGAACAAGCCCTGCAATGGCACAAAAAAAGCGCCGCTGAGCGACGCTTGTTTTTTTTGAATCAGCAGTTGCGCTTGATGATCAACCGAATTCTGATGAGATAACTATCTGTCTTTTGTCAGGGCCTCAGAAAAATCATATCCCAACGCACTGCCTGGGATATACCTTGCCACAATCCGATCCAGTCCTGGATCCCAGCCCAAAAAGCGAGGATCTTGGAAGAAAAGCAACGGATCGTTGATCAATTTCCACATCGCAGGGCTGTAGTCCCTTGCGGCCCATGGCATTCCGATATTCATGACCAATGGCCGATCCAATTTTTCGGCGGTTCGGATCAAGTCAATAAACTGCGCCGTCGATTCCAGTCGGATGGCCCTGGGATCATAAAGGTACGGAGGTATGCTGAAACTGGCGGTGATGATCCGGGACGCGCTCTCATCTTTCAAATTGAATGTCCCTCGGCTGGCCAGCGATGATTCCCGTATGGGTTGAAGAGAGCGGGTCATCATCCACCCGCGCGTGGGCTGGGTGAATGCAAAAAACGCAAGCAACAATAATGCGCAAATGGTTGGCAAACCCAGTCTTTGCCGACGACCGGGCACAAGAAGCGTGCCCAGAGTCCATAGCCCACAGGCAACAAGAGCTATAAAACCTGGCAGGGCAGCAATGACATAAGACTCATAAATCAGATGGGTGCGCAGCCGTGCAAAAATGACAGTCACCACAGCTGGCAAAACAATGGCGAGCAGAATCACCGTCTCAACCGGTCCCTTGCGGATAAACCAAATGGCACCCACAATGCCCATGAGGGCTGCTATACCAGCCGCGAGCATTGGCACCCAAAGTGCCTGCGAAAAATGATAGGCCAACTCGGGGTAAACGGCACCATCAACGCTTCCTCGGGTCCACGCCACTCCTGCGACGAAGTGCCAAAGGGCATTGGAAACCCACGCCCAGCCGATGGTAAAATTTCGTGCCGTTTCATAGGCCATGTAATCCTTCACCTGCGGCAGGAGTGGAAGCATCAGAAAAAGAGTTGGCACAGCAGTGAGAGCGTTTGCGGCAAACCATCGCCCGCTCTGCACAGAAAAGGGCTTGGCAGTTTGTTCTGAAAAAAAGATGAGGGGAAGAGCAGCCAAATTGAGGACAATCAGAATAAAAAGAGCTCCCGGATAAGTGTAGATCAAAGCAAATTGAGCCACAGCCAGCGGAGCCCACCAAGCCCACAAGCCTCCGAGCATAGACCTTCGCCAGAAGAGAAAAACAAGGGGAACAATAAAAAGGACCAAACTGTAACCTCGGCATTCACTGGTATACCGCACATGCCATGGATGCATGGCCATCAGAAACGCAGCCAGGACGCCAGCGCCAGGACGACCAAGATCTTTAAGCAGCAATGCCAAACTTGCCACAGACAGAATGCCAAAAATGAAGGCAGGAATCCTTAGAGCGGTCTCAGAAAATCGGAGGCTGTCAGATTTTTTTAGAAATGTCTGCCATGCCTGCAAGCTGAATTTCGCAAGGAGGCTGTGAAGGACGTGATTGTTGGGCTCCCGGTATTCCGCAAGCGTCTCTGTCCATGACAATTTGCGAAATTTCAAGGGCTCATCCCCTTTTTGAATGTTGTATCGCCCGAGTATAGACATTCGCACATTGTATTCCTCATCGTCCCACAGGCTGTGGCCAAGACGGGGGAAGGAAAAGATTGCCGATGACAACATCGCAAGCCCAACCAAAGGCCAGAACCAACGTGAGCATTGACCCGTGAGTCTGGTCGGACCAGGCTGAACATCGCGACCCGCCCACCATGGAGCAATCACAGCCAGCCCCACAAGCACGACCATTGCCGCCCCGGCTCCATACCAAGAGTAGATTGTAAAAAACTCCTCGACCCTTGGACGGTCAACGACTTTCACCAACCATGGTTTTTTTGCCAGAAGCATCCACAATCCCAGCATCGCGGCGGCTACGAGGAGGGAAATTCTCCACCTCAGCCCTGAAGGCAGAGATGTTATGTATGAAATCAAGCGCTCAAGGTTCATGTGAAATGAGGATCACAGTATCGTTCCTTCAGCCAAAAAAAGGTGGTAGCAAAATCACAACGAAAGGCCTGAAAGACGTCGCTAACTCCACGGAATCCACCGACAGAGCCAGCAGATTTGAGCCGGTGAATGGCCGCATCTTGTTTAAGCTGAGGAGATCGGAAGTCCAATTCCGAATCATAAAACCGCCAAAAGTTTTCGTGGTTTTCCTTCGTGAGACCCGCCCGAAAGGCAGAGAGCAAAGCAAGGACCTCTTGGGAAGGGGAGGTCTTGAAAACCTTTGAGGCCTCGCGGGCTGATACTTGGTCTGCCTCGGCAAAAGCCAGATTTTTTCCGGTTTTGGAAAGCGAGCTTCCAAGATGACGGTAACAGACCAATCGCTCGCTCAAGTTGGTTGTTGGCCATTGAGCCGCTACCCGGGTCCACAAATCATAGTCCTGAGCGATATGGAAGGATTCATTGTAACTCCCAATTTCTTCGATCACGTCTTTTCGAAACATCACTGACGTGTGAACAAAAGGGTTCAGGAACGGGGACCACCACTCGATCCCGGCACCACTGGTCGGGGAGTCCAGCAAGCCCACCAAGCGGTCATTTTCATCAATAATTCGCCCACAAGTTCCGAGAAGAACCAAGTCCGAATCCATGACAATTCGTTCGTGCTGACGAGTCAATCGCAGGGGATGTGAGAGGTCATCCGCATCTTGCCGGGCAATCCAATGACCCCGCGCCTCGCGGAGCCCCTGATTCAAGCATGGCGTCTGTCCTTTGTTGTTTGTGTTCAAAATTAGCCGAATTCGTGGTTCAACTGCCGCCCATTTTTTGAGAACTTCGATGGACCCATCGCTTGAGCCATCATCAACAATCACAAATTCCCAATCGCGAAAAACCTGGTTTGTGATACTGCGGATGGACGGATCAAGGAATCGCCCAGCATTATAGACCGTCATAAGGACGGAGATTTTCGGGATGGGGCTCAAACTAATGTCTTAGAACCTCAAAGAAGATTTTTTGATGAGCTTGAATCCACTTTGCTGAATCAAAAGTTTGCCTGGCATGTTCCCTTGCGGCGCTGGAGGCTGTCTCTATTTCTGGGAGAAGATCCGCGACGGCCTCTGCTATTTCCCTGCCAGATGGCGTGTGAAGATTCGACCAATCATTTTCAGGAACAGAAATCAGCCGACCGCACCCCTCGTCAACCATTTCTGGCATTCCCCCTGACCTGGAACCAATCACCGGCAGCCCGCAAGCCATGGCCTCTGCAACCACGGTGGGACAGGGATCAAGGTATTTGGGATGAACGAGAAGGTGGTGACTGCGATACAAGGAGACGGCCATTTCTTGCGTGAACTCACCGACCCGAAACACGAAGTCATTCATTCCAAGCCCAGCCGCATGACTTGCAACGTCAGATTCTGCCTCCTTCCAAAGCAGGCGCCCAGCGATGGTCAGTGAGGCCTCAATCCCTCCCCGCCGCAATTCTGAAAGGGAATCGATGACGTTTTTAACTCTGGCAGCGTAATTTTGGGTTCCCATCGCAAGCAGGCGGAGGGGCTTTTGTGGGGTTGGCAAGTTGGAGGGGCTGAATCGCGCC
>JBGTLQ010000374.1:0-30026 GCA_041744075.1 Terrimicrobiaceae bacterium | reverse complement strand
TTTGCCAAGGAGCAGGCGCGGATGGCATTGGATGTGTTTGTGGCCGAGGTGGATCACTGGCGGTGGGGGCTTGATAAATTCGGGCATGAGGGTCCGGTGTTTCGGGTGAAGACGTCCCATGTGCAGGAAGTGAAGGGTGACCGGTCGCGGGTGGCGGGTGAGGTGGCTTTGCATGATGTCGCGGGGACGTTGCGGGTTAAGCATTATGCTTTGCGAACGGAGGTGGCCTATCTGCAGTGGGTGTTTCCCTCCAAGAGTCTTGGCGTCGATCCGCAGGGTGGCACTATCCGCAGGCATCATGTGCATGATAACACCATCAGCAAAGCCTTGGCCGTGGCTTCCAAGCGGTCAGGGCAAACCAAAAAGATCAAGGCCCGCACGCTAAGACATTCTTACGCCACTGCACATGCTTGAGGGGGGAGCGGATATCCGCGCCGTGCAGGAGTTGCTGGGGCATAATGATGTCTCCACGACGATGATCTACACTCATGTCCTGAGTGGCAAGGGTGGGCTTGAGGATTCCCCGTTCGACACATTGGAGGAGTGAGGGAAGAGTGGCGGGTTGCGAGTAACGGGTGGCGGGGGAAATTTTGGATGTTGAATTTTGAGTGCGGCTAAAAATAGGTTGATTTTTAGGATTCACATGATGAAAAGGAAAAATCCAGGCCGCTCTTCTGGTCAGGGATTCGCCGTTTTCCATGGTTAGGTGTCTTGTTAGTTCGACCCTTTGCTGGCTTTGCTTGCTGATCTTCAAGCACCCGATGACAGCACCTGAGGCGGCTGCGGCCTGTCAGTCGTTTCGCTCCAACGCGAATTGGGAATTGGTCAGTGGGTGTTCAGTCATGGACGAGGTTTGGAAACACACTGGTAAAAAGGATTTTGCGATCCGCCGGATCGTGGACCTGCGCCTTGCGCTGTCATTGCTGCGTATAGGAGTGACAGAATTTGCCACCACAAATCTCAAAGATTTTGAGAGGATCGGCTTCATTCGAGTCTGGAATCCGCTGGCGGTCTGATTGATTCATATTCGGTCTATCCTGAGCGTGTCATGGCGGCGTGGCAAAAAGTGGGCGGTCAAGGGACTGCCTCGCCCTACCAGAGGCAAAATCGACATGTCCTCCTCAGCTCTGGCGAAGGTGGAGCTGGCGCGAGCGCGAAGCGCCCCTTTGATGCTAGGGCTGGGCAGTCGCCCCCCCACTTGTCGCATGTTGGATTGAAGATCCTCCAAAATGAGGATAAAGCCCATCACCTCACCCCCTTTTAATCACACCCAAGCAAAGAAGATGACGAGTTTCCCGCTTGCACTTGATGGCCTGAGTGGGGGAATCTCCGCTCAGATGGATTCCTTGCCGGTCGAATTTTCAGTCATCATTCCTGCCCGAGATGAGGAAGGGAACATCTCTCCTCTTCTCAAAGAATTGGAGGAGGTTTTGGCTGCTGAGGAGCTTTGTTGGGAGGTGATTGTGGTGGATGACGGTTCGGTTGATGAGACAAAGTCCCGGCTCTTGGAAACCAGCCAGCGGCAAGCCAACCTGAGAATATTGTCCCTGCCCGCAAAACGTGGAAAAAGCGCAGCTTTGGCTGCTGGCATTTCTGTTTCCAAGGGAGAGTTGGTTGGGACGATGGATGCGGATCTGCAAAATTGTCCGAAAGATTTTTTGCCGATGATCTGCATCTTGCGCGATCAGCCACTGGTCACCATGGTTCAGGGATGTCGAATTCGTCGTCAGGATTCGTGGGCAAAACGGATGGCTGCAAGATTGGGATTTTTGGCCAGAACAGTTGTGCTTGGCGACAGCGTGAAGGATGTGGGTTGTGGAATCAGGGCGTTTCGCCGCGAGCAGGCGCTAAAATTACCGCTGGATTTTGAGGGCATGCACAGATTTCTTCCCACCCTCACCCAGCTTCAGGGTGGCGAGGTGCGGGAAATTCCGGTGGACCACCGTCAGCGACATTCCGGGCACTCGAAATACCACATTGGTCTGATCAGCCGTGGAGCTTTCGGTTTCCTTGATTTGCTGGCAGTGCGGTGGATGATTTGGAGGAAGCGGGAAACGGACGGTGTTTGGATTTCCAACGAGGACAGAAATTCATGACGCTTCCCCTTCGAAGATCAGGAATGACCCTGGGCCTTTTTGCGGCGGCATTTGTGGTCTGGGTTTCGTTGGTTTACACGTCATCACGATCCACCTTTTGGGATCGCGATGAGGCGCGGTATGCCACCGCTTCGCTCGAGATGAGCCAGTCGGGAAATTGGCAATACCCGACGTTTAACCACGAATTGCGGGCCTTTCAGCCAGTGATGATTTATTGGCTAATGGGGGCCTCCTTGCGTGCTTTTGGGCCCGGCGAGGTGTCTGTGCGGCTTGTTTCGACCGTGGCCATCGGCTTGGTTTGTATCCTGACGGGATTGATTGCGCGGCAATTTTTTGGGGCGGGCTCCTTGGCTGCTGCGGTGGCAGGGACAAGTCCAATGCTTTTGCTAACCGGCACGGCAGCCACGACGGATGCTACGTTGTTGCTGTTTATTTTGACAGCGCAAGGAGTGTTTGTGCATGCATGGCTGAATGGTCCTCGCCGATGGCATGTGCCGGTCATGGGGGTGGCCATTGGCCTGGCGATGTTGACCAAGGGGCCGGTGGGCTTGGTCGTGCCGGTTCTCTCCATTGTGACGGCGCTCCTCTTGGCAAGAGGCCGGTCCAATGCGGGGCCTTTTGCCCTGAAGCTTCTGATCGCCGTGGGGGTGGGCTTCCTTCTTTTCCTTGCGTGGGGGATTCCCGCAAATGCGGCAACCGGAGGGGAGTATTGGCAAATTGCCATCGTTGAGCGTCTCCCAAAGCGATTGTTCACGGCGATGGAAAATCACGGTGGGCAGGGCATGCTGCCTTTTTTGCTGCATTTGCCATACTATCCCTTGGTGCTTGCAGCGGGATTCCTCCCGTGGACGATGTATCTGCCAATGACAGCAGGTGCTTTCAAACAGCCAAAATGCCAGGAAAAACCTGCCTCGTGGGCACGTGGCCCCGAAGGGTTTCGCACACTTCTGCTTGGAATGACCCTGCCCACGATCCTTCTCATGACAGTGATCGTTTCCAAGCTTCCTCATTACATCCAGCCAGTCCTCCCATGGCTGGCCATCCTTGTGGCGTCAGGTTTGGTGGCTCGCCGTGATGAGGCTGAGATGCAGAGGGCCAAAAAGCAGATGCGGGTTTCCTTTCTGGTTTTTGGGATTCCTGCATTTTTCCTCGGTTTGGCGTTAATCGTGGCCCCATGGATCTGGTCACCTGCTGCGACGTTTCGTATTGCGGGAAGCGTCATGGGGGTTCTCACACTCGGCTTGTTGCCGTTGCTGGGATTCTATTTTTGGCGTGGAGAGTTCCAAAAGGCAGCCAAAATCCATGCGGCTGCGGTGTTGGTATTTTTGTTGGCAGGCGGGGTGTTTGTCCTGCCCGTGGTAGAAAGTCTTGCAAAACCCGCCCAAGCGCTCGCCCGTGAGGTCCGCCCGCAGCTTCCGGATGACGCCGTGGTCGCCACGTATGGATGGAGAGAGCCTGGCATGCATTTCTATCTTGGAGCCCGACGATTGCATTTTATCCACGCCCCCCAATCATTGGAGAATTGGCTTCTTGAGCCGGGCCCCAAAGTCTTGATTCTGAATGAGGGGGAAGCAGGAGACCTGCAACTTCCGCCCAAGGGATTCCGCCTGATCAGCACACAGAGCGGGAGGAATGTGGTGAATGGGAAGCAACTTCGGCTGTCAGCCTACTTGAGGGAGTGAGCCAAAAACTAATGCAATCGTTCAGCGAAGCAGGTAAAACCCATGCGATGGAAAATGATGAACCGATCGCGATCACTGGTATCGGTTGCCGATTCCCGGGGGGCGGTCATGGACCGGAAGCTTTTTGGAATTTGCTGGTTAAGGGAGTTGATGCGATCACGGAAGTTCCTGCCGACCGCTGGAATGTGGACACCTTTTACGATCCCCAAGCGGGACTTGCAGGAAAAACTAACTCGCGTTGGGGCGGTTTTATTGAGGGGATCGACCAATTTGATGCAGGCTTTTTTGGAATTTCGCCCAGGGAGGCGACATTTATGGATCCGCAGCAGCGCTTGCTGCTGGAGACAGCATGGGAGTCCATGGAAGATGCGGGTTTATGTACCGATGGGGCCTCGGGAACCAACACTGGGGTTTTTGTAGGAATTTCGACCTTTGATTATTGGCGTCTGCAGTCAAGTTTCCGAAACAAAACAACGATCGAGACACACAGTACAACCGGCACTGTGCTCAGCATCGCCGCCAATCGCATCTCCTACCTGTTCAATCTTCACGGACCAAGTCTGGTTGTTGATACGGCCTGCTCATCGTCCCTGGTGGCATTGCACCTTGCCTGCAAGAGCCTGCGAAATGGTGAGTGTACGACAGCCCTGGCTTGCGGCGTAAATGCCATCTTAAACCCGGATACCTTCATCGGGTTTAGCAGAATGTCCATGTTGTCCCCCGATGGGCGATGCAAGGCTTTTGATGCAAGTGGAAATGGTTTCGTCAGGGCGGAAGGGGCGGGGGTCATTGTGCTGAAGCCCCTCTCAGCGGCCCTGGCTGACGGAGACCGCATCTACTGTGTGATTCGCGGCACGGCAGTGAACCAAGATGGCAAAACAAGCAGCCTTACGGTGCCTGGTTCTGATTCTCAGCAGAGCCTGATTCGGGCGGCCTGCCGTGAAGCGGGGATTAACCCTCAGGCTATTGACTACGTGGAGGCGCATGGGACCGGGACGGCCGTGGGAGATCCCATTGAGGCCGGTGCCATCGGCGCTGTGATCGGTGAGAAACGCACTTCGAAGCAGTGCCTCCTGGGATCGGTCAAAACCAACATCGGGCACCTTGAAGCCGGGTCCGGGATTGCGGGGGTCATTAAAACCGCCCTGGTTCTTCACCACGGTGAAGTGCCTCCGAATCTTCATTTCAAAAATCCCAACCCTGACATCGATTTTCAACGGTTGAACCTCCGCGTGCCCGTCACCCTTGAGAAGCTCTCCGAAGAAGACACTCTGGCTGGCATCAACTCCTTTGGTTTTGGCGGCACCAATGCCCACGCCATCTTGCAGCGACGTCCCGCCGATGAGCCCTCCATCAACCCGGACTCGACTTCATCAACTCTTTTTACCCTCTCCGCACGCAACCTGGTAGGCCTGGGAGCCATGGCCACTCAATACACCGAGTGGCTGCCCCGCAGCACCCCCCCCCTCTCTGACATCTGTCACACACTTGCGAGCCGCAGGGTCCATCATCCTCATCGTCTGGCCATTTCCGCGGATTCCAAACAGGAGGTGATTGGGGCATTGGAGGCGTTTCTTAAAGGAGAGACCCGTCCAGGTCTTGCCACAGGCATAGCGAGCCCACCGCGTCCGGTGGCCTTTGTTTTTACGGGTCAGGGACCCCAGTGGTGGGGCATGGGGCGGGAACTGCTGTCCACGCATCAAGGCTTTCGGGAGAAAATCGCCGAGTGTGATGCCTTGTTTCGTCAGTGGGGAAATTGGTCGCTGATCGAAGAACTCACAAGAGAAGAGTCTGCGTCGCGCATGGATCTTCCTTCCATTGCGCAGCCCGCGATTTTTGCGCTGCAGGTGGCCCTGTGTGCTTGGTGGGACGAGCAAGGCATTTGCCCGGGTGCGGTGATTGGACATAGTGTGGGAGAGGCTGCGGCGGCATATTTTTCTGGAGCTCTGGATCTTCCGAGTGCAGCAAAAGTGATTTTTGAGCGTGGGCGCTGCATGCAGCTTGTGCCGCCCACGGGTAAGATGCTTGCCGTGGCACTGTCTCCCGAGGCCATCATTCCATGGATTGCGGGCTTTAAACGTCGGTTGGAGATCGGCGCGATCAACAGTCCCCGTTCAATCACCATCTCCGGCGAACCGGCGGCGCTTGAGCAACTGGCTACACGCCTCAACGCCGGCAATATCTGGTGTCGGTTCCTGCGGGTGAATTACGCCTTCCACAGCGCTCAAATGGATCCTGTGAAAAAGGCTCTCAAAGCAGCGCTCAAGGACATTTCGTCAAAGTCCCCCGAGTTGCCCTTTTGCTCCACAGTCACAGGCAAGTTATCGAACCACGAGAAATACGAAGCAGAATACTGGTGGCAGAATGTGCGTCAGCCGGTGCGTTTTGCTGATGGCATTCAATCCCTGATCCATGCTGGGTTTACCACATTTTTGGAAGTGGGCCCCCATCCTGCACTTTCGGGCATGGTTTCCGAGTGTCTCAAGACAAGCGGAGTTGATGGCTTCGTGACCCCTTCCCTCAAACGAGGGGAGGGCGAAACCTCCACCCTTCTTGGCTCGCTGGGGGCACTTCATGTGAGAGGAACTCCGCTTCGCTGGCACACCCGCGGTCGCAATGTTCGGCTCCCCATGCACCCATGGAAGCACGAACGTTATTGGCATGAGGCTCCGGAATCCTTAGCCACTCGTCTTGCCGCACCGACTCATCCCCTGCTTGGTCGGTCGCTGGGGACCGCCGAGCCGCTCTGGGAATTGCCGGTGAATATGGAGTTGTTGCCTTACTTGGGCGATCACCGCCTCAACTCACACATGGTTTTCCCTGCGGCTGGCTACTTGGAAATGGCCATCGCCGCTGGTCACGAACTCCACAAATCCGATGCCCTTGCGATTGAGGATGTGGAATTTCTACGCGCCCTTTTCTTGTCGGACACGGAGCAGACTACGATGATGGAATTTCGGAGCGAGGCCACTGGCGAGTTTCATGTGCATGCTCAAGCTGGTGCCAACCGCCCCTGGACAGCCCATTGCACAGGAAAAATCCGACCCTCCGAGGCTGCCGTACCCGAGACGGTTTCCTTTTCAACAATCCAAGCCCGATGCTCGGAAGAGAGATCGGGATCCTCCACTTATGATCTTTTTCAACAGAGGGGCTTTCGCTACGGAGAATCTTTCCGTGGCATTTCCCGCCTTTGGCGAAGGGATGGAGAAGCCTTGGGCGAAATCACCCTGCCCGAAACTGTGCTCACCGAGAGATATCATCTTCACCCCGCGCTGATGGATGCGTGTTTCCAAGTGCTCATCTCCACACTGCCAACGACCGACATCCCGCAAGGATTGTTTCTCCCAGTGAAAGTCGAGCGCCTCCTTGTTTTTGCAGCGGCTCCTAGAACGTTGTGGAGCCATGTCGAGTTGACGAGTCAGGGTGAAAAATCGATCACGGCCAACATCCGGTTGCTTGATGCCCATGGACGCGTGATCGCCATCGTTGACGGATTTTCTTGCACCGCAATTGAACAGACGACATCCAAGGCTGACGAATTGGGGTCTTGCCTTTATGACGTGGCTTGGACCGAAAAAACCCTCGATCCCGAAATCCCATCGAAACCGCAAAACTCGTGGGTTTTGGTGGGAAACGACTCGCAACTGATCGATCCTCTGTCTGCAGCAATGAGAGAAGGCGGCGAGTTATGTGAAGTGGTCGGGGAAATCGCTGATTATGACACCATGCTCGCAAGAAGCACACACCAGAGCCATGTCGTTTTCCTTGCCACAGCCGCAGGCGAAGACGCCAAATCTGCGGAAGATCTGTGTGTTCGCTTGCTCGAAGTTGTGCAGAAGCTGACTTCAAGGGGAGGAGGCCATCGTCTGCTGGTCATCACCCGGAATGCCCAGCCCGTGGAGGGCACAACGGTTTCCCCCATCACCGGAGCTTTGCTCGGGCTTGTTCGGGTTGTGCAGAATGAACATCAGGAGTTGGGCTGCCGCATGATTGATCTTGGAGCTTCCTTAGAGGAAATTCCGGCGCTCACGGCTGAACTTCGCCGTGGAGATGAAGAGGAAGTTGCCTTGCGCAGCGACCGGCGCTATGTGCCCCGATTGTCACGAGTCTCTCCGAAACCAAAAATTTTGTCGGGCGCTGACATGCCATTCCGTCTGGAAACCGTCAAGCCCGGCGTCTTTGATCACATCGCGTTTCGCAAGATGGACCGACCTTCTCCAAAAGCCGGCGAGGTTGAGGTGGAGATCCTCGCTGCGGGATTGAACTTTCGGGATGTGATGAAAGTGCTTGGGATTTATCCCATAGAGGAAGCGGTTGATCACCTGCTTGGTGATGAATTCTCTGGGTGCATCACAGCCATTGGTGAAGGCGTCACCAGTCTCCAGGTGGGTGATGAGGTGCTTGGCATTTCCCCCGGGGGTTTTGCCAAGTTTCTTATTCTTCCATCAGTTTTTGTGGCCCGGAAACCAGCAAACATCACCTTCGAAGAGGCGGCAACAATTCCTGTCACATTCCTCACGGCCCATTATGCCTTGCATGACTTGGCACGAATCCAACCCGGCGAAAAAGTCTTGATTCATGCCGCAGCAGGAGGCGTGGGACTTGCCGCCATGCAAATTGCCAAGCTGGCAGGGGCCGAGATTTTTGCGACTGCTGGAAATGACGAAAAAAGGCAGTTGGTCAAACGGCTGGGGGCAGCGCATGTGATGGATTCCCGGTCGCTCGAGTTCGCCCGGGAGATCATGGAAATCACCAACGGGGCTGGCGTGGACATTGTGCTAAACTCCCTTGCGGGCGAGGCCATTCCCAAAAGCCTCTCGGTCCTTGCTCCCTATGGGCGATTCCTTGAAATCGGCAAACGGGATATTTACCAGAACAGTCGGATTGGACTGCGCCCGTTCCGCCAGAACCTGTCCTTCTTCGCCATCGATCTCAGCCGCCTTCTGAAAGATCGTCCGAAATTTCTTGGAGCGCTTCTTGCCGGATTGATTGAGCAATTTGAAGTCGGTCAAATGAAGCCCCTGCCAGCCACCGTTTATCCCATCACCGAGGCCTCGAACGCATTCCGCGAAATGGCGGCTGGTAAACACACAGGAAAAATCGTCTTTTCGCTCAGGGATCCTTCCACCGTGCCTGTTGTCCCCCGGCCTGATGAACCGATGCATTTCCGGGCAGATGCCACCTACCTGATCACCGGGGGGGTGGGAGGATTTGGGTTGGCCGTTGCCGAATGGATGATCACCCATGGCGCACGAAATCTCGTGTTGCTAGGGTTGCGGCAAAGCTCTGCAGAGGCCGCCCGCAAACATTTTGCGGGCTCTGCGGCTCAGGGAGCGAACATCTTGGCGATGGCTGTGGATGTGAACAATGAGATCGCCATGGACAATCTTTTTCGCGATATCCAGACAACCCTTCCGCCACTCCGTGGCGTAATCCACGCCGCCATGAAAATTGATGACGCGGTCCTTCAGCACCTCAATGCCCAGCGGTTCAGCGCCGTCATGGGCCCCAAGGCGGGAGGTGCGTGGAACCTCCATGTGAGAACAAAAAAGCTGCCGCTGGATTTTTTTGTGATGTTTTCCTCGATCGCTTCGCTTGTCGGAAACCCAGGCCAAGGAAATTATGCGGCCGCAAACGCTTATCTCGATGCTCTCGCCGTTCATCGTCATTCCCTCAACCTTCCAGCCCTCACCATCAACTGGGGCCATCTGGGTGGCATCGGTTACGTTTCCCGGAATGCCCACGTCAGCGAGTATTTGAACCGTCACGGCATCCCTGAACTTTCCCCAAGCGAAGTTATGAATATCCTTGGCCAGCTGCTTCGAGCGGACATCACGCAGGTTTCTGCCATGCGCATGGACTGGCCGCATTGGGTGGAGGCGAATCCACGTCTCCAAAAACTTCCTAGATACCAGGAGATTATTTCCAAAGAAGTGTCCTCCGCTCCCCAACAATCTCGTTCCGCCGGGACGGCCTCTGCGATTCTCAGTGCTTCTGGCGAAGATCGCATCAACCTGCTGGAACAGTTCATTCGCGAAACCGCGGCTCGCGTGCTCGGGCTGCCAGCCGCTAATTTGGACCCGGCTCTGCCCCTGAGCGAATCAGGCCTCGACTCTCTCATGGCCATCGAGTTGGTCAACAGGCTGGAGGAGGGGCTCCACCTCCGGTTTCCTGTGGAAAAAATTGTGGGGGGCCCCAGCATCCAGAAACTGGCGAAGATCCTTGATGATAGCCTGCCCCCCTCACCGCCCCGTTGACGCAGGGGATGCCCCCTATCACGGCATGCCAAGGACTTCTCCAACCATTTCCAAATTTAGAAGACTTTCCAGTTCACCAAGGGCGCGCCCGGCCACTTCCGCCTCGAAAACGCGGTGATCGATCGCCAGTTGGACGGTTATTTCCCCCAAGGTTGTTCTTGGATCGTAATAGATGGAGGAAGTGATAGGTGATACAAACTGACGCATCTGAATTTGCATCTTTGCCACCGAATTGCAGGAGAAGGTTCCAAACGTCTTACTTTTTATCCTGCCAGAAACAGAGAGCCCATACCACCAAAGCAACCGCCGCAAGGGACGTGGCAACTTGGTTGTTCGGATCAGTCGTCTGTAGCAGCCAATCTCGTGAAAAGGCAAACTGTTCAACTGCTGAATTTTTGACTCAAGCTCGGACAGAGAGAGCGATTCCGGTGCTTGGATCAGACCGGGGAGAATCGCGGGTTCACCAAAAAAATCGCGCTGGATGACGAGGGACGCAATGCTCGTGGGATGTTCATAAAGGCGGGAGCTTGGAAACCCCAAATAGCTTCTGCGCAACTCGGGAATACGTTGTGACGCCAGCCCAAAACTTTTCATGATGAGGGCACACCATCGTGGCGGTGAAGCAAGCCGCTTTCGTGCCGTGGCGAGGGTTTGTATGTTCAAGATCCTCTCGACCGCCACCGTGGGCACCTCCTGACTGAATGCCAAGATATCACACATCCATGTCCTCGGCAGAGAGAGGGGGATTGTCCGTCCTTGTGTTGGATTCATGAGTTTCTAATCACCGATTTCATCCCGACCTCGTACTCCCATCGCAGGGGGATGTCCAGTTCCGCGAGTTCTCAGAGACTTGCATTCACCACAACTACCAATAACCTTGCCCAAGCCTTTTCAGAACCCGTGTCTGACGATTCGTTTTAACCCAACAACCGCAGCCAAAACACTCGGAGTGAATCCTTCCAACATCCTGCATACTGTCGGTTACTCGTTTTATCTGACAGCCAGCCTGCTTGCTAGGCCCGTGCCGCTCCCCGTGGTTTTTTGGGTGGGTCAATTTGTTGGTCTTCTGGGTTTTTTTATCCTGCGCAAGCGCAGACAGTTGGCGGTTGCAAACATGACCATGACGCTTGGGATTTCTGAAAACGCCGCGAGAAAACTTACGCGGCAACACTTCACAACCCTCGGTGCCAATGTGCTTTCGATGCTCAAAGTGCCCACGATGAGTGATTCGACGATCTGGCAGCATGTGACATTTGATGTTGCGCCGGAGGTTCCCCAGGAACCCAATGGAAAAGGCTGGGTGGCTGTCTTTGGTCATATGAGCAACTGGGAGCTGCTTGGCCGACTGACGAAGCTTTTTCCACAATACCGCTTTGGAGCCATTTATCGAAAGTTGTCCAATCCCTCTGTGAATCGCCACTTCAACAAGAGCCGGGCACGCTTGGGAGTTCAACTTTTCGATAGGAAGGATGAGTTCTGGAGCGCTGTGTCATTTTTGGAATCCGGGGGGGTGCTTGGAGTGCTTTCCGATCAATATGCAGGCGTATCTGGCACATGGATGCCGTTTTTTGGGCGTTTGACATCGACATCAACGCTGGCGGCTGCCCTCGCCCATCGAGTCGATGTGCCCATTGTTCCCATCAACATTTCGACCATCGGAGTGGCCCGCTGGCATGTCGCTGTCGGACACCCCCTCCCTCAAGAATCCTCCATCGAAATCACAACAGCAACCATCAACAAAAATCTGGAAGATCAAATCCGACAGAACCCCGCAGACTGGCTATGGACCCACAACCGCTGGAAGACACCTCCCATTGGGTTTCTCTTCACCGCAAATCGTCAGCAAACACATCTTCCGGTCGGCATCGATTTTTCCCAACTGATTGCGTTTCGCATCCTTGTGCGCTCCGTCAACAACTTCGAGGAAGCCCGACTCGCTGCGCCGGCGGTGTGTGCCATCAAACGTGGCAGGCCCGATGCCCATGTCACCATCCTCACTCCCAAGGCTCTTGTCTCATTTTGGCAAGGAATCCCAGAGGTGGACGATATCTTGGCATTTGAGGATCGAGAATCTCCTCGCGAGGTCGCAGCACGAATCAGGGGCCTAGGAAAATTTGAGGTTGGGGTTTTGCTGCCTGAAGACGAAAAGGCAGCCAGAGAAATGCATCTCGCAGGTGTTGCTGTGAGATTGGGCGCTCCACGCAGAAAGGCGTTGAACCACTGGCAAAATCCGGTTGGGCTTGGCGATCCTCCAAAGGATGGCGCTGAGAGATATCGGCGTATTGCCAACTCCGCGGGTGCCGCCATTTATTAGAAACGGCCTGCCACCAATGTTTATAACGGCTTTTATTGCCCAATGAACAAGATCCGGTTATCACACCTCATGAAAGGCATTGGCAAAAAAGCATGAACATCCATCCGACGGCTATTGTGGCTCCTGAGGCTCAGCTTGCAGAGGATGTCGTGATTGGTCCGCACACGATCATCGGGGACGAGGTCACTCTTGGAGCAGGGACGGTGGTCGAGGGGCGAGTCGTGATTCTGGGAAAAACAACCCTGGGTGAGAACAACAGAGTCGGTTGTGGCGTGATTATTGGTAATACTCCTCAAGATTTCGCATTTGATGACAAAACGAAAAGTGAGGTGAAGATTGGCAACGGAAACATCTTTCGAGAGTTTGTGACAATCCATCGCGGCACGAAGAATGGTTCCGCCACGATGGTTGGGAACAATTGCCTGTTAATGGCGGGATGTCACCTCGGGCACAATGTGCAACTCGGGAATCGGGTGGTAGTGCAAAACAACTGCCTTTTGGGTGGATATGTGGAAGTTGGAGACAGCGCGGAGCTTGGAATCGGGTCGGTTTATCATCAGTTTCTAAGGGTGGGAACACTATCCATGGTCAGAGAATCCACGCGTTCGGTCAAAGATGTCCCTCCCTACCTTTGTGTTTCTGGATTCAGCACGTTGCGGGGGTTAAACTCCATAGGCTTGCGCAAAGCGGGGTGGTCCATCGAGGCAAGGAGGGAACTGAAATGTGCCTTTCAATTGATCTATAACAGCGAATTGAATGTCACCCAAGCCCTCCTTAAAGCTGGTGAAATGACGTGGAGTCCAGAAGTGATGACGTTTTTTGACTTTATCAATTCTTCCAAACGCGGGGTTTGCAGCAAAATGACAAAACGTGTGCGCCGGACAATGTCCGCCGACACCTTTTAGCGATTGCCAGTAGTGTGGATCGATGAGAATCGTTGATCGTCATATTTTTGCAGGAAACCTCCTGACCACAATCTCAGGGGTGCTGGTGATCAGCATTGCTCTGGTCATTGGCAATGTCATTCGAGAATTGCTGGATCTAATGGTCAATCAGAACCTGTCACTAAGGTCGGTGTTCCTTTTCATGGGGCTTGCCCTGCCCTTCACTTTGAGTTTCACCATCCCATGGGCCTTCCTGACGGCAGTGTTGTTAATATTTGGCCGAATGTCCGCCAACAATGAGTTGCTGGCGCTACAGACCGCCGGGCTCAGCCTTTTTCGGATTTGCCTGCCAGCGCTCCTGCTTGCTGTGATTTTGTCAGGTTTTTGCATGTGGCTCAATGTGGACATCAACCCCAAGGCAAGGCAGCGCATGTTGGACGAAATTTCCAATCTGGCCACAAAAGACCCGATGGTTCTCTTTCGCGAGCATGAGGTGATTTCATCATTCGCTGATCGGCAAATCTCCATTGGCGCAAAAGAGGGAAACACCATCAAGAATGTGGTGATTTTTGAGATGAATCGTGAAGGGGCTCCCTCAAGAATGATCTCTGCCAAAGATGCCAAAGTTTCCCGCGACCCTAAGACCTTTGATTTTCAGATCCTCTTGCGCAATGTCAGAATTGAAGAGAGAGACAAGGTGTCCCCCTTTAATCTGTCCAAAATTCGCAATGGTATCCTGATCGGTGAGGTCACCTATCCACTCTCTGTACGAAAAGTGTTACTCATGGGTGATAGGAAACGGTCACTGTCAGGAAAAACATTTGCTGAAATTCGCGACTTTATAAACTCGGGGGGTGACGGAAACCCGCTCCCGGCTCGTGTGGAGTTGCACCGAAGGTTCTCCCTCTCTTTTGCTTGTCTGGCATTCGCGTTTATTGGGATTCCGCTGGGCATCACCGCTCACCGCAAAGAAACCTCCGCAGGCATTGCCTTCAGCCTGGCCCTTGCGTTTGGTTACCTCCTGTTCATCACTCTTGGCCGGGGGTTTGCAAATACCCCCATCGCACAACCCATTCTGCTCATGTGGCTCCCAAACCTGATTTTTCTTGGGCTGGGGGGCTATCTTTTCAAGCGCCTTTACAGGCCGTGAAGTCAATTATCGTTTCTTGCCACTAAGCACCTTGGCTGTGCTGGTAGCAAATCGGATGATCGTTCGTAACATTGATGCAATCAATGGGTGCGTTGCATGCAAGGCTTCCACATATCGGTATCTTTCCTCGATATGGGACAAATTCCTTATGGCGGGTGGCACTGGCACTGGCACTGGCATGAGAACTTCAACCTCAGATTTTCGATCGGGAGTCAGATAAAAGGAATCGATGTCCGGCGTGATGGATCGCCCCCATTTGCAGCGAAATAGCTCCCAATTCCTTGCCTCCTTCTCATGGGTAGTTGGAGCCGGGTTCCCGGCATGATAAATCACGCTTTCCGCAGAGTAGAAACATTTGTATCCACGCTGACGAACTCGAAGACAGAAATCCACGTCGTCATAGCCATTGTCCAACTCCACATCGAATCCCCCCACCTCAAGAAAAAGCGACCTGTTCACAAGCCAGCAGGTAGCCTTCAGAATCTGAAACTCTTGATTAATCAAAGCTGGCCAAAAATCAGCAGGCTGCTTGTGATAGAGAGGAAGGGGTTTCCCTTGGGAACTGAAAACCATGCCCGCGTGATTGATGCGGTTGGTTTCCGGATCGATGTGCCGATTGCCAACCACGCCGATTTTAGGGTCATTTTTGGCAATCAAGAGCAACTTTTCCAACCACCCCTCCTTGACCGTGGCATCATCACCCAGAAAACATAGGAACTCCCCCAGCGCGACCTTCGCGGCCTGGTTATATTGCTCTGACAAAGATTTCCCCGGCACATTTGGAAGGATTCGAACCCGCGAGCCCAAGGAGTGAAGGTATTCGCTGGTGCCATCTAAGGAGGCATCACCCCCCACAATCACCTCACATGACACAGAACTCTGAGTTGTAGCAAAAACGCTCGCCAAACAGGCCTGCGTTTTCTGCAAACCACTCCGAGCCAAAACCACAACGGACACGAGTGGTTCCTTCGAGCGCCCATGAGACAGCGCAACTTCCGCCTCTAACGCACTAATTTTCAAACTCTTCAAATCCTTCATGTAAATTTCAAAAAATATCCTGATATCTTGATCGCATTCTGAGGACACTGTATTGCGCCGCCATGCATCAAATCTCCCATAGAGAAGACCCGCAATCAGGGCAAGGTGTTTCGGGGGGAGTGGGCACAAAGCAGGCGGGAAAAGATGACCAACTGATTCAGCATCTTGGTCACAGGATCTCTTGACCTGCCGTTTAACTTCCTATGCCAAACATGGGCGGGCAAGGGACTGCCCTGCCATCAAAGCAGCGCTCCGCGATTGGGCCACGTCGTCTTTCCTTGGGTAGGGCGTGTCAGTCCCTTGACTGCCCACTTTTTCCTTCCCTCAGAACAGCCGATGGGGTCGGCAATAGAACACTAATTCCTAGAAATTCCGCCCATTTGTGGCTTATCTCAAAGCTGTCGCATGCCAGAACGAGTTTACGTTGATACCAGTCACACGGCCCAAACCAATGCCCGCACGGGGATTCAGATGGTCGTTCGTCGGATGCTTACGGGGTTGGCAGCCCAAGGGTGCGAGGCTTTTCCACTTCGGTGGTCCTTCGGGCGAGGCAGCTTGACTCCCCTGAGGTCAGCTTGGGAGCGCAATTTGGACCGGCCAGTTGGTGCGATTCCCGGATGGGGACTTTCTGCCATTCAACAACCGGGGCTCTGGCCAACGTGGTTTCAGTCCCGAGGTATGAACCACAAGACCCCGATTCATCGCCACCCGGAGCACGCAAAATACTTTCAAAATGGTTGGCTCATTCTTCCCGAACTCATGGAAGGAGGGCATGCGAGGCTTTTGATTAACTATGCAAGGCAACAGAACATGCGAATTGCCGGCATTTTTCACGACGCCATTGCCTGGTTTCATCCGGAAATGGTTCTGCATTGGACCCGTGAACAACACGCAGATTACATGTTGGCCTTTTCAGAACTGGATGTGGTCATTGCGGTCTCCGAATATTCGGCGCACCAGTTTCAAGAATTTCTTCACTCTCAGGGTCATAGCGCTCCCCCAGTTTGCGTCTGTCGCCTGGCTGCCGAGATCGCTGGAAGCCCACGAGAGACACAAGCGGTGGAAAATTCGAGCGGCCTTGTACGAATCCTCTGTGTGTCGACCTTGGAGCCACGGAAAAATCATGTCCGAATCTTGAACGCCTTTCAGGCAGCGAGCACGAAATACAAGGACCGTTTGCTGGAACTTCATTTGGTGGGGGCTTCCTATGACGGGGCACCGGAAATTGCCGGCGCTGTGCGGGCACTCACCAAGAAGGACCCCTCGGTCATTTGGCATGAAAATGTCAGCACTGAAAAATTGCGTGAACTTTATCGAACTTGCGACTTCACCGTCTTTGGATCCTGGATTGAGGGGTTTGGTCTGCCAGTAGTAGAAAGCTTGTGGTTTGGCAAACCTTGCCTTTGTTCAGATCAGGGAGTGATGGCAGAGAATGCCCGAGGGGGGGGATGTCTCACTGTTGATGTTCAGAATACTGAAACACTCGCGGCTGGCATGATGCAACTGGCTTGTGATGGTAACCTGCGGGCAAGGCTCGTCAGGGAGGCTTTGGCGAGAAAAATGAAAACTTGGAATGACTTTGGCGCGGAGATCCTGGATATCTTGGACGAAGTCGCCCCATCCAAACCCGCTCCACCTCATCTGGCCTGATGGCTACCTCCCCTCAGTGTCTCTGCGCGAGAACTGGATCAAAAACGGCGATCAATCACTTTGAGCCGCTGCTCGACCTTCGTTAAAACGTTTGCGGGGTTCATGATGATGCTCAGCTCGGTCTGGCCCCGCAGACCAACGTTCCTTGCCTCTTCGCGATTGTCATACACCCATCGCATCTGCTCTGCGGCGTGCTCAGTGTCCGGTTCTGCCCACAGATTCCCTTTCTCATACACGCCGTAGTTCTGTGGAATTTCTTCAAGTTGGTATCGAACAAGGAGGCTATTTTCGGGGGTTGTGAAATCGAGGTTGCCAGAATAACCGGTCGCGATGACGGGTTTTCCAAAGCTCATGGCTCTCGCCATCCCGAGCCCAAGTCCTTCGGAGCGGTGAAGCGAGACGTAGCAATCTGCCGTGGAAAAAAGTTGCATCATCTTGGCTCCGTCAACGTGTTCATTGATCCAAAGAACGTTAAATCCCTTGGCAAGTTTTGTCAGCGCGGCGAGCCTCTCCGGGTGATGCTGCGAGTTGATCGACTTGATGATCAATACGGCGTTATCCTTGGCGGGATCAAAGGCGGATCGAAAGGCTGCGATTAACCCTTCAGGATTTTTGCGCTCGACCACGCTGTGGAAGTCAAAATTAAAAAGAAAAATAAAAGACTCGTCCCTGACACCAAACCCCTCACGATCCGGCACGGGCTGTGGAATGTCTGGCAGGGGATACCCGATTGGCACAACGGGAATGGGAGAAACGGCCTCAATCGACTTTTGACAGAAGCTGGTGCAGGTCCAGATCTCATCATAATAGTCGAAACATTCGTGCCAGCGGGCCGGAAATTTTTCCAATTCCCAGAACCAGAGCCCAATATTATAACGACCCTTAAAATACTTGGGTCCTTGATCCCGAGAAAAGCGCCTCGCATAGTCAAACGAAAATGTCATGAGGTTCACGGAGTAAGGGTTATCTTCCGAAAAGTGATTGATGCTGCGATCCAGATTCCGATGATTCTTGCTTGAGATGTTGATAAAAGCGGACGGGATGGCACTATGCTGAATCAATTCACAGATGGCGCGCGATGAGTCACCAACACCATATTCCCCTTGAAAAAAACCTGCCACGTTTAGACCGGGCGGATAACAGTTTTTAGCTATTTCTGGATTCTGATAGAGCAGCATCAGAGTCCTTTTGAGAAAGCGTGCCTTTCGAAGGCACTGGCCGTAAACAAGCGACACTGGCGCGAAACTATAATAGCCAAGCTTACCGTGTTGATTGATCAGGGATTCGCCCACAGACCGGCCCAAGCGTCGGCTGCACTTGGCATAGTTTGCCATGGCCTGATGCCGCAGGTGTCGTTTGCAGAGCCGCGAAAGCCGCACGTAGGGCTTGTCGAGATAGCGGGCAAGAATCGCAAGCCGGTCTTCGCTCTCGGTGAGTGTGTGTTTGTCTTTTTGTGTCTGCTGGGCTTCGTGTTTCCGATAAGCAACGAGGGGCGTGTCGATGTATCCGAAGCACCCCTGCTCAAGAAGATGCAACCACATTTCCCAATCCGCTGAGTTGAAAAGACCCTCATCAAATCCGCGTTGACTTCGTTGGCGGCGAAACATGGTAGCGCTGGGGGGCCCTATGAGGTTTCGGTTTTCTTTGAGACATCGGGTGATCACAGACGTGCCTATTCGGGGTTTTTCGTCGCGGAAAAAAGAAAACCGCTGACTTTGCTGAGACCTTTCCTCCACCATCTGCATGGCGCTGGCCACAAGACTCATTCCCAGGTGGGCATCAAGCATTGACGCCATGAGGGTGAGTGCGTTTGTGCGATTCAGAAAATCATCAGCGTGCAAAATCTTCACATACTCCCCTCTTGCAAGCTCAAGGCAGGCATTGCGGTTCTTAATCATGCCCAAATTCTTTGGGTTTTGTGTAACGGAAACCCTGGCATCCTTTGCGGCATAACTTTGGGCAATAGTGAAGGAGGCATCGGTGGAGGCATCATCAACCACAATGACCTCAAACTCGGTGAAGTCCTGATTCAGAACAGACTCAATCGCCGTTGGAAGAAACGACGCATAATTGCAGACGTCAATGCAAACGCTGACCTTGGGATTGTTCATTTTTTTCGATTCGCCAATTCGGCATAAAGCTCCAGAAACTCCGAGGTTTGTCGATGAATCGTGTGTTTTTCTGCAAGCTTTCTTGCGGAGCTCCCCATCTGTGATCTCAACTGGGGCTCAATCAACCGCTTCATACAGTCGGCCAGCGATGAAATGTCGGAGGGTTGATCGAGCACATATCCTTCCTGACCATGGGTCATTAGTTCTGAGACACCATTGTAGCCGGAGGTGATCACTGGCAAGCTGCAGGCCAAGGCTTCCAGTGCCACGAGGCTGCAGGGATCATACCATGTTGGATGTAATAGCACATCAGCTGCCGCGTAGAACGGCCGAACGTCGGAGCTGGCATCGAGAAATGAAATCAAATTCATGAGCCCGAGTTTTTTTGTCATTTCGAGAAACGGCTTTGGCTTTTTTCCTCCCACGATCAATAACCGAACAGGCGCACCACATGACACCACAACCTTGAGTGCGCGAATGGCGGTCTCCGCATTTTTGAGGCGAAGGTTGTGAGCAACCATCACAAAGAGAACCTCATTTTTTGATGTGCCCAAGGAAAATCGCGTTTGATCTCTTAGAGGCTGGCATGTGAGAGGCGAAAACCTCTCGATATCCACGCCGTTGTAGATCATGCGAATTTGTTCACGGGGGATGTGGTGCAGCGTTTCAAAGTGGTTTTGAACCATCTGAGAGACAGCTACAAACACAGCTTTGAGCTGCGATTGCTGACGTTTTTCAATGGCCTCCTGCTCGCGATATCGCCTCTCACGCCAGAGCCGGAACTGTCTCCAACGAGGGATACGCATCAAGTTGTGCTCCCACAATGCCAAGGTAGAACCACCATGCGCATGGTAGATATCCGCATGCCAGCCGCAACCCATGTCATGAACAATATCCAAGGTTAGCCCCCGCAGCACAGACTCCATTGATTTGGCACGCTGCAGGGGAGATGACGACTCCTCCACGGGGTGCCAAATGAGAGGCACATCGGGACCGGGATTCACAAATTCACTAGTGATCACATGCACCTCGTGGCCGAGATTCACGAGTTGTTTTGCAAATTGCCAAGTCCAATGCTCCAACCCTCCCCGCTCTGGGTCGAAGCGTTCCAAAACCAGTCCAACTTTCATATCTACGAATTGGGCCGAGCAGTTGGGGATGACGCCATGGATCCATGGTCTTTGGGTGAGTTCTTATTGGACAATCCCATTCCAAGCATCTCTTCTAAAATTCTTGCAGTACCCAAGGTGGCGCCATGGGGCAATTCGCAGCCAAGTTGCCGACGGATTTCTTGGTATCCATCTTCCATGGCCTTCCTGGCATCTGAATTTGCCAGCAGGTCCCGCAACGAATCAGCCATCACTTCTGGTCGGCACTTGAGTCCCAATAACTCGGGCACAAGCTCACGTTGCAGGATGATGTTGGGCATTGCGATGAAGGGAATTTTTTTCCAGGCCCACAACAGGGCCCATTCAAAGCGCGCCGCCCAGCCAAGATCATAGACGGATATTTGTGGAGCACCAAGCACCGCAGCTTCCAGAGTCGCAGAGCCCATTTTTACAATAGCCGCGTCAGCCGCAAGCAGCGCGTCTGTGGACCGGCCGGAGAGAATCTGAAACGTTGACGGAAAATAGCCGCCTGCCATCTCGCACAAAGGCTCAGGCACGGGGACGACAAATTTCATGGGGGAGTCCTTGGCGAGGATTTCTGCAGCTTTCACCATGCGGGGACCCAGAACCCGCACCTCCGATTTTCGAGAGCCTGGCAGGAGGGCAATCAGGGTATCCCCGGCCTTCGCACCAAATTCTTTCCTGAGGAGTTCCCGACGACTGGGTGCGATGGCCGTTTCCAACAAGGGGTGACCAACCCAGTCTGCCTGGCAACCGGCAGCATTCAGGCGTTCCGCAGACCACGAAAAGGGAGTCGCCACCCGCGTGACCTGATGAGCAAAAGTCAGCCCGGCGTTCCCGGATTTCTGCCAGGATCTCGGGGGAAAATAATAGAGGATGGGAATGTTTTGCTGGTTAAAGAACTTGAGCTGACGGCAATTAAATCCGCCCCAGTCACAAAGCACAACGGCATCCACCGGCTCGGCACGAACAAACCTTTGCATCCGCAGAGACATCATTTTTGCACGCGCGTAAATCAGTAACACCGAGCAAATGCCAATCGCACTGCAGTTGGTCGTGTTCCCAATCCATTGACCTCCAGATTTTTTGGCGATCTCGCCCAGTTCCTTCCCGCCCAGAGCGTGAATAATAATTCCCGGATTTCGTGCCGCCAGGCACTCCGCAAGCCGGGTCGTGTTTGCATTCCCCGATAGGTCCCCGGCAATGAGCAGGATTTTATGTCGGTGAATCTGAGACTTCATGAGTGATTCTAGGTTTTTACAGGCAGGACGATCAGGCGGCAAAGCCTTTCCGTTTTGGGTCCAGTCCTTTTTTCTTGCTTTTTTATCAACACAAACATTGCACGAAGTATGGCAAGAAAAGAGCGAGTGGAATTCTCTGGAGACGTGTATCGCGTCATGTGCCGGGGAGACCGCAAAGAGAACATTTTTGAGGATGATGGCGATCACCAACGATTATTAGACACATTGGGCCAAGTCTGTGTGCGCACGGGAGCAAAAATCCGAGGATTTCCGGCAACTGAGGTGTGAGCAAACAGACCCAAGACATTGTGAAAGCCATGCGGAAGAACTGATCGTGCTCTACCAGCAGAAAATCAAACTCACCAATGAAGAGCTGGCAGCATTGCGCAAAGGAGACTGGAGAAAACCGATTTTGGCCCATGTTGTTCGCAAGGAAACAAGTGTAAGCCTTAAGTGGCTTGCTCAGCGCCTTAAGATGAGCCGTCCCGGATATCTCAGCCGTGTTGCAAGCAACATCGATGATTTGGCATCACGCACGGAATGGAAAAGGGTCCAAAAACACCTCACAGAAAAAGCAAGAAAAAGGACTACCCCCCCAAACACTGCTGACCCCAAACACTGCAAAACACTTGCAGCTAGATCACAAACCGGGCAGATTCCTCTTTGATGAGACAACCGACTTTTTTCGCACTTTTTTACTTCATGGGGGCGTTTTCTGGCTTGGCACAGGGGTCTGGCCAGGTCTCCGAGAATGCTGAGAAGCTGATGGTGGCCTCGCTAAGCACGGTATTGAGCGATTTTGCGCGTCAGGTGGGAGGGGATCGTGTGGCGGTGGTTGAGATTCTCAAGCCGGGCGAGGACCCACATCTTTTTGAACCAGGGCCTGGCGATGTGAAAACGATCTCCACGGCGCAGATTGTTCTCGCAAATGGGCTTGGTTTTGAGGGGTATTTGGACAAGTTGAAAGCTGGCGTGGGCAAGGGGCCGGTGTTTGTGGTGCCGGGAGATGCGGTCAAGCCGCTGTTATTGGACCATGATCACGATCATGGCCACGATCACTCCCATTCTCACGGAGCCGACCCGCATTGGTGGCACAGCATTGACAATGCAAAGATCGCTGTGCGTGAAATCCGCGATGCCCTGATCAAGGCGGATCCAGCTGGGGGTGTAACCTACCGAGCCAATGCCAAGACCTATATGACTGCTTTGGATGAGTTGGAAAAAGGCTCCAAGCTGGAAGTTGCCAAACTGCCTAAAGCCCGGCGGGTGTTGGTCACTTCGCACGATGCGCTTGGATACTTTGCTCGAGACTATGACTTCACGATTTTGCCTGTTCAGGGCATCAGCACCTCCGATCAACCATCGTCGCAAAAAATCAAGGACCTGATTGGCAAGATCAAATCCCTTGGAGTGAAAGCTATTTTTGCAGAAAATATTGAGAACCCCAAAGTTTTGGAGGAACTCACTCGGGAAACCGGAGCCAAAGTTGGAGGGGTGCTCTATGCGGATGGGCTGGGGGAAGGCAAGGCGTCCACCTATGAAGGGATGGTCCGCCACAATGTGACCACCATTGTCGGAGCCCTTGAATAGTTCCAAGCTTGCCTTCCACGGCTGCTTGGAGAATCTCAGAAACTTGTGAAAGGAAACCCCCGATTAAGACTTGCCTTGGTTGCCCTAGGGATTGGCCTCTTGGGGGTTCCTGTGTGGAGTGTCACACAAAATCGCGAGGCACCTCCTGTCGTGGTTTTGCCTCCTTCCACCGAGGAGTTGATCGAGGTCGATTTGGTGATCGAGAGCAGCGCCCCTTGCCGCGTGGAGGTAGTAAACGCGACGAAGCCGATTTTTTCAGCCGCGTTGGAATCCGCAGCCGCAAAAGCCACGGTGCGAATTCCCAGCGCTGGAGCGGACCTTGTAGTCAGCGCCACTGGGGGCAATCCTGATCAGCGATTTGCTGTGAGGGTGGAAGCAAGTCATGACGGGTCGCAGTTGGCAGATGTCTCCTTTTGGGGAACCGTTCAACTGACAGGTGTTCTATCCCTTCCATCAACCGAGGAAACGAGATAACGATGGATGCCCCGGCCCGTTGCCTGCTCGTTGAAAACTTGACGGTTTCTTACAACAGAATCCCTGCGGTGCATCATCTTAGCCTCTCCTTGTCAGCCGGAGCATCGGTGGGTTTGTTGGGACCCAATGGGGCCGGCAAAACCACTTTATTGAAAGCCATTGCCGGACTGCTGCCCATCGAAACCGGTCGGGTCAGTTTCGGCGATTCGAGCACGGCCCATGCGGTGGCTTATGTGCCCCAACGTGAGGCCGTGGATTGGGATTTCCCGATCACCGTTCAGGCTTTGGTAGAAATGGGTCGCTTTTCAAATCTTGGGCTTTGGGACACCTACTCCGCCCACGATGCCAGCGTGGTGAGAGAAGCCATGGAGATCACTGAGCTTCAGTCGCTCGCTCACCGTCAGATCAAAGCGCTTTCAGGAGGTCAGCAACAACGAGCTTTTCTTGCGAGAGCTCTGGCCCAGCAGGCCTCGGTGTATTTGTTGGATGAACCATTCACGGGCTTGGACACAAATGCCCAGGCAGGATTTGCCGATGCGCTTTGTCGGTTGCGCGATCTTGGCAAATTGATTATCGCCTCGCATCACAACTTGGCTTCAGTGCCGAATCTTTTCGATGAGGTCATCCTCATCAATGGCGAACTGGTGGCAAATGGCTCCACGGCGACCACCTTCACGGATGAGAATATTCGAAAAACATTTTCCACCTCGATTTTCTCCGGCCACACCCCCCACCCATGAACTGGCTCTTGGAACCTTTTGAATTTGAGTTCATGCAGCGGGCGATGCTCGCATGTTTGATTATTGGGTTCACCAACGGATTTTTGGGATCGTTTGTGGTGCTTCGACGGCTTGCGCTTGTTGCCGACGCCCTTTCCCATTCCCTGTTGCCCGGTCTTGCCATCGCAGCGATTTTTGTGGGATTGAACCCGATTGGGCTTCTGCTCGGGGGTCTTCTCGCTGCCATTTTTGTGGCGCTCGGCGGGCACCTCCTTGCGCGGAATTCCCGCATCAAAGAGGACACGTCCATCGCTGCACTTTACGTCATCGCCTTTGCCCTCGGAATCGCGATCATCAAATTTGCCAAGGTCAAAGTCAGTCTGGACCACTTCCTGTTTGGCAACATCCTCGGCATTGCTGATTCAGACCTGTGGATGTGTTACGCAGTGGGAGGCCTTACTATTTTTATGCTAACGGCATATGCCCGTCCTCTCCAACTCGCGCTTTTCGAAGCCTCGGTGGCCAAGACCCAGGGGGTTCCGGTCGGCGCTCTGCTTGCCAGCCTGATTGTGCTTATTGTGCTGACCATGATTGCCTCCCTGCAAGCGATAGGAGTGCTCCTCTCCTTGGGGCTGATGATTTTGCCCGCCGCATCGGTGTATCTGGTTTCGGATCGCTATGCTTTGCTACCATGGGCTGGTGGTGTTTTGGGGGCCTTGGGGGCCGTCACCGGGTTATTAATTTCCTTTCATGCCAATGTTCCTTCCGGGCCAGCCATTGTCATGATTCTTGGCATTGTCTTTTTGTTGGCCTACCTGTTCAGTCCCAGTTACGGGGCTCTGAGCATAAGGCTTCGAAAAAAGCATCTCCACGAAGAATCTCTGAAGCGATGGGAAGACAAGCCCTGATCGCTATGACGGCTTGGGCAATTACCCTGCCCGGCTTTGCAGAAGACCAGCCGGAGATTGCCGAGGACAGGTCGAAAGCTGTGCTCCGTGTGATGTCAGATTCACAGACATTGGAGGGTGTGCCTTTTCGTGACGTGGTTTATGCGGCCACCGGGTGCAAGGTTTTCTCTATCGATCTCCAAAAGGATGAGATCTGGCTGGGAGAGTTGGGACTGGTTCTGGATCAAGTTTTAAAAAACCTCAATGATTCATCGCACGCTGTGCAAGCCGGAGGCCGAATCAATGAGGCCAGCCGTTTTATTGAGAATGAGCTTCTGACTCAACTTGATACAGTTCCCGGCTTGAAAGGCTCAATCCCCAAGACCGTGTCTCAAACGCAGCAGCGCAGCGGATACCCTGACCTCCGCCTTCAATTGGAGGATGGGCGTGTGGTGTACCTTGATCCCAAGCTTCACTCGACAGAAAGCCGCACAAGTTCGTTCCGTACGTTCTATTTTGAGCCCAAAAGGGAAACGTTCAAGATCACCGAGGATGCTATCCATTTGTTGGTGGCAGTGAGTCATTCCCCCGGCGCAGGGGGTGGAATCCGGTTCGACGCATGGGAATTGGTTGACATTGCCGAGATGCCCCTTCGATTGAAGGCCGAGTTTCAAGCTAGCAACCGCGAGATTTTTGAGGAAGCCAATATTGTGGGGAAAAGCCAAGGCGTCCTGGGAAAATCCTCCAACGGTCGAGACGACCGTTCCCCTGATTGATTCGCATGGACTGCCCCTTTCACTGCTGGGTGGACATAAACCCAGCGTTGCGGAAATCCCAGATAAGCGCTAATAGATGGCTACCGCATCTCGAATACCCGAGAAATTTTTTATCCCATGATCATCGGCGTCCCCAAAGAAATCAAAAACCAGGAGTTCCGAGTGGCACTTATCCCACCGGTAGCCCATCAACTCATCAAGCGCGGTCACAGGGTGCGCGTCGAGACCCGGGCGGGAGCCGGGATCGGGTTTGCTGATGAGGATTACCTGGCAGCTGGCGCCGAGGTTGTTGCCACTCACGCTGAAGCCTTTGATGCTGATCTGGTTGTTAAGGTCAAGGAGCCACTCGCCGAGGAAATCCCCTTACTGAAGCCAGGACAGATCTTATTCACCTATCTGCACCTTGCTGCGAATCGCGAGCTCACCGACGGCCTTCTTACCAGCGGGGCAACCTGCTTGGCGTATGAGACTGTGGAGGTGAACCATCGCCTGCCACTTCTGGAGCCCATGAGTGAAATTGCAGGCCGGATGTCCGTTCTTGTGGGCGGCTTCTTTCTTGCGAAGCACAATGGAGGGAAAGGTGTTTTACTCGGGGGAGTTCCCGGAGTGCTCCCTGGCCGAGTCGTGGTCATCGGTGGTGGCACAAGTGGCGTGAATGCGGCCCGCATGGCCACCGGTTTGGGGGCGGATGTGACGATTCTAGAAGTGGACCTTGAGCGCATGCGTTTTCTCGATATCACCATGCACACAGCTCACACGCTTTACTCGAGCGAAGCCAGCTTGTTGGAGCTGCTTCCCACCGTGGACCTCCTCATTGGGGCGGTTCTTGTTCCAGGCTCCAAAGCACCGAAGCTGATTTCCCGTGATATGTTGAAACTCATGAAACCCGGCACGGTCCTTGTGGATATTGCGATTGATCAGGGAGGTTGTGCAGAAACCTCCCGCCCCACAACCCATGATAACCCGGTGTATGTGGAGGAAGGCATCACTCACTACTGCGTGGCAAACATGCCAGGGGCCTATGCCAGGACGGCAACTCAAGCGCTCGCCAATGTGACGTCCCGCTATATTGAAGCGCTTGCGGATGGTGGGCTTGACGAGGCGGTGGCCCGTCATCCCGGCCTCCTCCCCGGCATTAATATTATGGACGGCAAGGTGAGGTGTCCTGCCGTCGCTGCCGCCCATGGACTCCCCTTCGAGAAGGTCGAGTTCTGATGCAGTTACCGCCTCCGGTTCGAATTCTAGTTAAAACACTGATCCGGCTGATGCTGGTCATTCTATTTGTTGGAATTCCCTCAGCCATCGCCTGGGCAAGCCTTTTTGGCATTGGTTTTGGAATGCCGGAGCGCATCGAAAAAGCTCTGAGCATCGGGCCATTTGAAACGAAGGTCCGGCGCGTGTCATTTGATCTTTTGCGCGGCTTGGTAGCAGAAGATGTTGAAGTTTATTCCTCCAAAGCTGAGGGCAAACAAATTCTCAAGATTGGCAGTGTGGCCGTATCGCCCAACCTCTCGGCATTGCTTTCTGAAAAACTGGTGATCGACAAGGTGCTGCTTGATGACACTGGAGCCCAAATACCCATTAGAAGTGAAACAGGCCAGATCACAACGCTGGCCATTGAGGGGCTTCGTGCCCATGTGGTGTTTTTTGACAACCAACTTCATATCACGGAATTGGAAGCCATTATCCAGGGCATTCGCCTCCGCGGAGGCGGGGTCCTGAAAAACCCGGATCAGTTCGAAATTGACCAGCCCGGGGAAGGCGGGAAACCGCCGCCAGAAGCCCTCAGTCGCTTGGTGGAACTCCTGAATGACCTAACTTTTCCGGGCAGCAAGCCAACTATCACTCTGGATTTTAAGGCCGATCTTGCCGACCTCTCCCAGTTGGAGGTCGAGCCGATTGCATTTCGTTGCGGCCGGGTGGTGGCCAAGGATTGGAAGCTCGCCGGCCTTGAGGCAGATGCCCGGTATGTGGACGGCGGTTTGTTTGTGGACCGATTGGAGATCAAGGACGAACGTGGCAGCCTGCGTGTTTGGGCCGCGTTCAGGAACAAACAACTGGATTTTGAAGCCGAGAGCACACTCGGCCATGCGCAATTTCTTGGGCTGTTGGGAGAGGGCAAGATCCCGGACGGCCTCGTTTTGGAAGAAGCGATCCAATTTTCCGTGCAAGGCTCCTCCGATTTTTCACACGCCAAACCGGAGATCTCGGCCATTGGATCTTTTCATGTCGGGTCCTTCAGCTTTCGCGATGTGAAGGCCGATTCGCTTCGGGCCGACTTTGCATGGAAAGGGGACAAAGTCTTTATTCGTGAGGCGAAGCTGGTGGTGGGGGGGGAAGATGCGGAAGTGGATGTCCTGATGGCCCCAGGCGATTTTCGAATGAAGGCCACCAGCACAATCAGGCCCACCAGTTTGGCTCCTGCGATGGATGAAATTGCCAAAGACTTGATTTCAAAAATGGAGTTTCAAGATGCCCCATGGGTGGAAATTTCTCTCAGAGGCTCCTCACCAGACTTCAAAAACATGCAAGGTCAGGGATCGCTCAAATTGGGCCGCACGGCCATGCGGGAGGTCTGGATTGATGGAGCAGAGTCAGACCTCGATGTGGGAGGTGGTGCAATCACCTACAGGAACATCGTGCTAACCAAAGACAAAGGGGTCGGGCGCGGAACCTTCACTTATGATTTTGGAGGACAGCAAGTCCGGCTGGAAAATATTGTCTCCACGCTCGACCCCTATTCGGTGCTGATGTGGATTGATCCCAAAATTGCCGAGGCTGTCGCGCCTTACAAATTCCGTCAACCACCCCGTGTGAAGGGCTCGGGAATTGTGCACATGAAGGACCTCTCCAAAAACAAACTCCTGCTTGAGGTCGAATCTCCGGAAGGTTTGGATTATGAATTGCTTGGAAAAACTCTCCGCCTGGGAAAAACATCCGCTGATATCGATATCATCGGAGCCAAGGTTCAAGCCCGTGTCAAACGCTCCACGCTCATGGGCGGAACGGTCAGCGTCTCCGCTGATGTGTCCATTGACCCAAAAAAGCCTGTGTTTGATGCGGAGGTAGATATTAGCAAAGTTGACTTTGCCAAACTCACAAAATTGTATTTCAACTTCGACACCTCGAAGGGTGTTGTGAGTGGTCGCTACAAGTTTTCTGCCCCCACCACCAGTCCGGAAAAAATGAAAGGCAATGGAGAAATCCGTGTCGAAGAGGGGAATGTCTTTGCGATTCCAATTTTAGGTCCCCTCTCAGATATCATCAGCAAAATTATTCCGGGAGCCGGCCACCAGACGGCACGAATTGCCACAGCAGATTTCGAAATTGCCGAGGAAACAATCACCACCAAAAATTTGGAGATCGAGGGCTCAGGCTTCAGTCTTTTTGGAAGTGGAGACATTTTTTTCATGAAGGATCGCATGGACATGAGCGTGCGGATCAACGCCCGAGGGCTGCCGGGGATCGTCCTTTTTCCAGTGAGCAAGCTGTTTGAATATGTCTCAACGGACTCCATATCAAAGCCGGAATGGCGGCCAAAAATCATTCCCCGATTGGCCCCTCAAAACAATGGGGCGAAACCAAAACCGCGTTAGAATTCCACCCCGGTGGAAAGACCAAGGATTGTCGCGTTTTGCACATTGCCATTACCGTTAGGTCGGATGACGTATTGGGCAAACGGTTGAACAAAGGCCCATGGGCTCAATTGAACTCGGTATCCCCACTCAAGGAATATGGTGTAGTTCGGTTGATTGGAACTGTCCCGCGAGCGCTGAGCCAGCGTGTTGTAATAGCTGTAGTTTCCATAAGCCAAAGCAAACATCGTGAGGTCCTTGTCCCGTGTTGGGATCAGCCCTTTGTAAACGAGCCCGGTCTGAAAATAAAATCACAGCCATCCCATAGGAATGCTGGAAAAGTTGAGGGTATGATGGACGGGGAGCTTTGAGTCTGCCATGTGGCAGGTTGTGAAAAAACAAAAACAACCCCGCCCATCGGCATCGAACTTCACGGTTCTGCGCCAACTCTG